>CAZGWS010000121.1:0-9297 GCA_964528805.1 uncultured Lentimicrobiaceae bacterium
TGGAAAGTTTGAAGCTGGTTAAAAAATAATACATTTGCCTTTTAATTAATTATTAAAAAATAATGAACACAACCAGAGAACTTCCGAAAATTACCACCCATGTGCTACAGGAAATGAAGCAAAAAGGGGAGAAAATTGCAATGCTGACAGGCTACGATTATTCGATGGCAAAACTGTTAGACGAAGCTCGCATTGACGTTATCTTGGTGGGCGATTCGGCTTCAAATGTGATGGCAGGTCATAATACTACTCTGCCAATTACCCTCGACCAAATGATTTATCATGCATCTTCTGTTGCACGTGGTGTTGAAAGAGCTTTGGTTATCGTTGACCTTCCCTTTGGTACATATCAGGGTAACTCCAAGGAAGCTTTAAATTCTGCTATCAGAATAATGAAAGAATCGGCAGCAAATGCTGTAAAAATGGAAGGCGGCGAAGAAATACTTGAGTCAATAGATCGTATATTAAGTGCCGGAATTCCTGTAATGGGTCATCTCGGACTTACTCCCCAATCTATTAATAAATTTGGTACCTACATAGTAAGAGCTACAGAAGCTGCGGAAGCAGAAAAGTTAAAAAACGATGCTAAACTACTCGAAAAAGCAGGCTGTTTTGGCATTGTCCTCGAAAAAATTCCATCAAAGCTTGCAGGTGAGGTAACCAACTCAATTTCAATCCCTACAATTGGCATTGGCGCCGGTGCCGATGTTGACGGACAAGTACTTGTTCTACACGATATGCTTGGCATTAATCAGGACTTCTCACCACGATTTCTGCGTCGTTATCATAATCTGCATGATGAAATGATAAATTCGTTTGAGTCGTATATTAATGATGTGAAAGAAATGAAGTTCCCCAACAAAAAAGAGCAGTATTAGAAGCGCTCATTGGTATAATTTTATGTTAGCAGTTATTGTGAGAAAAATCCAATAATAATGAAATTCAAATTCCCTTTGTGAAAAAGATTTATAAATGACTAATATTGAGAAAAATATAAATTCGGACTTTTACAACAAAGTAATTGAACTATTAAATACTGCTCGAAAATCGGTAGTTCAGACTGTTAACAGAACAATGGTTTATTCCTATTTTGAAATTGGTAGAATTATTGTTGAAGAAGAACAAAAAGGGAAAAGAAGAGCAGAATATGGAAAGAAGATTCTTAAAGGACTTTCTGAAAGATTAAGTGAAGAATTTGGTCGTGGTTTTTCTGTTGATAATCTGGAAAATATGAGAAGGTTTTATTTGACCTATTCAATTACCGAAAAAACATCTCGGAATTTTACCATTGAAAAATCCGAAACAGTGTCTCGGAATTCTGATAATATTGATTTTCAATTAAGTTGGTCTCATTTTTTGTTTTTAGTTAGAATAGACAACCCTGAAGAAAGGAAGTTTTATGAAATAGAAGCAACAAACAATAATTGGAGTTTAAGAGAATTACAAAGACAATTTGACACAGCATTATTTCAAAGGTTGGTATTAAGTAGAGATAAAAAAGGCATTAAAGTACTTTCTGAAAAAGGACAACTAATTGAAAAGCCCAAAGACACAATAAAAGACCCATATATTCTTGAATTTTTAGGGTTGCCGGAAAAAAGTAAATATTCTGAAACTGAATTAGAACAAAACATAATAGATAAATTAGAACATTTCTTACTTGAACTTGGCAAAGGATTTACATTTGTTGGCAGACAAGTCCGTTTTACTTTCGACGACAAACATTTTAGAGTAGATTTAGTTTTCTATAACAGAATTTTGCAATGTTTTGTATTAGTAGATTTGAAAATCGGAGAAATTTCTCATCAAGATTTGGGTCAAATGCAAATGTATGTTAACTATTATGACAGAAAAGTAAAACTTAAAAATGAAAAGAAAACAATTGGAATAATACTATGTAAAAAGAAAAATGAAACTTTAGTAGAAATAACACTACCTGAAAACAATGAACAAATTTTTGCGAGTAAATATCAAACAGTTTTGCCAAGCAAGAAAGAACTGAAACAATTGATTGAAAGCAAAGAAAATTAATAGTAAATTGGAAAATAACTGCTTAGGAATCACACACTACATAGCCAAACCGATGAATTAATTATATAAAGAGAAAATATAAGTTAATATTATTGTTGGCGATATCAAGATTACAAACACATGAATAACACAAAAACCTTCACCCCCATATCTCAAAGAATACTTTACAGCGATAATCACTTAATTATTGTTAATAAGCTTCCGTCTGAGATTGTGCAAGGAGATAAAACCGGTGATGAGCCATTAAGTGAAACAATAAAAGCATACATAAAAGAAGAGTATAAAAAACCCGGCAACGTGTTTACAGGTGTTGTCCATCGAATTGACAGACCTACGAGTGGTGCTGTTATTTTTGCACGTACAAGTAAGGCTCTCACTCGCATGAACGAGCTTATAAAAAACCGGGGAATAAAAAAAACTTACTGGGCTATTGTAAAAAATATGCCCGAAGAGCCTCAAGCCGAACTAATACATTATCTTGTTCGTAACAATAAAAAAAATAAATCGTTTGCATATAATAAATCTGTAACCAACTCAAAAGAAGCTATTTTAAACTATAAGCTAATTGGTAGCAGTAATAGTTTCTTTTTACTCGAAATAGAATTAAAAACCGGCAGACACCATCAAATACGAGCGCAACTTGCCGCCATAGGCTGCCCAATAAGAGGTGATTTAAAATATGGCTTTGCCCGAAGTAATAAAGATGGCTCCATTAGCCTTCATGCACGATCAATTGAGTTTATTCACCCGGTAAAAAAGTTAAATATTAAAGTAACTGCCCCAACACCCACAGATCCTTTATGGGGTAAGTTTTCGCAATAGCGGTTTGCATATATTTTGTGGCGAATTTTCAAAGGTGAATCTTTCATCGCACTGAATTACGCAATAATCCAGTTTAAAAATTAGAAATCTGTCTTTGTTATTTTAGGTTACAAATACTAACTGAAGTTTTTAATGTCATTTTTAAACTGAATTTTGGCGATAGGGTTTTGATAATGGACTAACTAAGATGCTGTATTACAAATAAATATTTAAAATAATGCAACACTAATGTTAGTTGCAATTAAATAAATTGTAATTTTGAATGCAACAATATTAGAACCACAATGAACCTTTTTCTATTAACTAACAGACTTAATGATAATAAATTCAAATTTACAAATTTGTTAATAAGTTGTATAACAGGTAGTTACTCCCCCCCATTGTATCCCCAAAAATAGAATCATTATCCAGATTAATCAGGATTTATAATGGTTTATTTAAGCAGATTGTTTCTAAAAACAGTTTTTACATATTTGATTATAAATGGTTTTCCAGTCAGTATTTTGAGATATTTTATACAACGAAGTATATATTTTGGATAGGCAAGAATAAATTCGATTGAAGTTGCCTTTTCGTATATAATTGACGAAGAGGCTATTTGAAAACGATTATTATTAAAAATATATTAAACTTAACACTAATTTATCATGAAAAAAGTATTATCAATAATTGCGGTTTTGTTCGTTATGGCAGCCGCAACACCCAAATTGGCTATTGCAACTACACCGTGTCATACTGAGATTATTTGTGGCAATGCTTGTATTTGTTGCGACTTTTTTGATCATGTATCGTGGCAAGAAATCTATTGTGGTTACTCAGATTTGGATCAATAATTATCACTTTTGGAGGGAGTTTCTCCCTCCAAAAGTGATTTTATTTCCTAAAATTATTGATTAACATCTTGAATAGTAATACAATCTTTTAAATACACTTCCGTTTATTTTATAAAACTAGTACATTATGCGAAAATATAATATAGTGAAATTAATACGAATATTTCTTATCATACAGATGCTTCCTTTTCAGACGTTTGCCCAGTATTTTGATTTTCCGTCAAAGGTATTGGATAGTGCAAATCTTCGTATTACATATACCCTTTCCTGGAAGGAAGATACAAATAATCTGGAGCATGTTAGGCATGAGGATATGATACTACTTGTAGGTAAAGAAACAAGCACCTTTTTAAGTAAAAATTTTTATCAATTTTGGTTAATAGGTCGTAAGGCAGAAAGGGATGGCAGGCTCGATGAGTTTCTTGATGGAACAGAAATAAAAAATTTTAGAACCCGATATAGTTACACGATTTATAAAAATTATCCGGTAGGTCGAATCACGTACACAGATAAAGTGATGCCGACCTTTTTGCAATATGATGAAGACCTTAATACCTTTAAATGGCAGTTGACTAACCTGGTTGATACCATTGGAGATTATGTGGCACATTGCGCTTACACGGATTATGGGGGCAGGCACTGGGTTGCGTGGTACACTACTGACATCCCCATAAATGACGGTCCTTATAAGTTTAGAGGGTTGCCGGGGTTAATCATCAGGCTTTATGACGATCAGGAGTACTATGTTTTTAACATGGTTTCTATTGAGCATTCGGATGAGCCGCTGTTGATTGAATATATAGATATGGGTTGGGTGCAAACAAGCCGGAGCAACTTTTTGAAGGCGCAGGAAAACTTCAAGCTTGACATTATTAACAGAGCTAAAGAGGCTGGCGCGAATAGTGAAAGTCAACAAACTGCCCTTAGGAATATGTCAAGAAAGAATAACCCGATTGAGTTTTAATGTTTGAAGTATGAAAAGGTGTATAGGAATATTGTGTTTGGTTTTCCTTTTCATATTCTCTATCCCAGTTTATTCACAAGTTGAAATTTCGGGACAGGTTATTGATACATTAGGAAAACCACTGGGTTCACTCAATATCCTTATTTTCCCTAAACATAGTGGAGTACTAAACGCATTTGGCTTTACTAATGATGCCGGTAAATTTAATATTTTGGTGAAATTGGATACAGATAGCCTTGATATTCAGGTCAGCTCTTTAAATTACGAAAAAGCAAAATATACATTATCCAATAAAACACAAAAGGTAGATTTTGTTCTCAGACCGGATGTAAAACTGCTCGAAACTATTACCATAAAGGCAAAACCGATTGAGCAATGGGGGGATACTTTAAGTTACCTCGTAGAGCAGTTTAAAGGTAAAGAAGATAGAAGTATTGAAGATGTTTTGAGAAAGCTTCCCGGTATCGAAGTTGAAGAAAGCGGCAGAATACTTTATCAGGGAATGCCCGTTAATAAATTTTATGTAGAAGGACTGGATCTAACCGGTGGTCGTTATAGTATGATAAGCAAGAATCTACCTAACACAGCAGTTTCAATGGTAGAAGTTTATGAGCACCACCAACCCATCCGGATACTCGAAAATAGAGTGTATTCTCCGCAGGCAGCCATAAATCTCAAATTGAAAAAAAAAGTTGCCTACACCGGCAGGGGGAAGTTAGCCACAGGATTCTCACCCTGGTTATGGGATATAAATCTCACCCCCATGTTATTAAGTTCAGAAATTCAATTATTGGCTTCATATCAGACAAATAATACGGGTAATGATGTTTCGCAGCAACTTAAGCAGTTAACTTCGGGTAATAACATGCTTTTTCCTTACAAACCTAATGAGGGTATTCAATTGTTTAATGCAGAATCCATAAATCAATATGGTGCCATCAATCAGAAAAGGTATCTGGATAATCAGATTCATCTCGGTAACTTCAATGCCTTGATACCTCTGAAAAAAGATTTGGAATTACGAACTATTGTTTATTTTGTTGACGACATCCGCAATGGTGAAGCTTTAATAAAACAATCATTTCTTCTCCCGGCAGATACTTTGCACGTGTATGAGGATTATAACCGTGTGCAAACAAGCCGTTATTGGAAAGGCTCTTTTAATTTGAAACGAAATACAAGTCGTAACTACCTGAATAACAAAACGCAATTTGCATTTAATCAGAATATTTATCAAGATATAATTTTTAATTCAGCAGATTCAATTGTATATCATCAGCGTATCAATGCTCCATATAAGCTGTTATCGAATACGTTGAATTCCATTTTTCGAGCCGGAAAATCCTTAATTGAATTTCAGTCGTTGATACAATATGAAGAAGGACCACAGAGTTTATCTGTTTCTCCCGGTCGCTTTGAAAGTCTTTTAAATAATAATCAAAAATGTGATGAAATTATTCAAGACGCTGTAATTGAGCGAATTTATATAGATACCTATGTCGGTAGTAATATTCGTTGGAATAGTTGGATTTTCTCTTTGAGGGTAGGAATTGCCATTCGCCAGCAGCAACTAAATACACAACTTCAAATAAAGCAATCAGATTCGATAATTGACCTCGGAGTTCTTTATCAGAACCGGTTAAAAACAAAACAATATCAGTTTTATTCGATTCCGTCTGTTGAATATAAAAACAGAGGACTTCGGTTCTCATTAAGTTGGCCAATTAACTTGCAACTGTTGAGCATACAGGACAACAGAATATACCGCTCACAATCTACGAATAAACTGCTTCATTCGCCTGAGTGCAGCATGCATTACACATTTAAAGGTTTCTGGGATTTACACACTTCGTGGAACTATTCTCAAAGGATGAATGATCCGGATGATTTTTATTATGCCTACATGCTTAAGAATTATCGAGAATTGACTAAGAGAGATGCATTGATTCAACAAACAAATCAGAATATTGTGGGAATCTCATTATCTTATCGGAACTCAATTACAGCGTTTTTCAACACCGTATCCTATTATTTTATACAGCGTAAAACGAACCTTCTATACAGTAATACAATGCAGGATGATGGCTCATTTGTTATTACTGCAATAGAAATTCCAAATACAAGTTTTTCCCATAATATAAAACTGAGATCAAGTAAATATATTTCTCCACTTAAATCATCCATCAGTATGAGTGTTTCCTTCATCACATTTGTTGGCAAAACACTTGTGAATAAGGAGCTATTTGACTCCAGAACAAGCCAGTATATCCTTTCTCCGGAAATTTATTATCAAACCACTTCATGGATGAATATCAGCTATAAGTTTCAATATGATGTGATGAATTCAAGAACAAATGAGGAACTAAGCAATCAAATAAAAGTGAACAAACATTATTTAAGTTTTAATCTGTTTCCGGTAGAAAATCAAATGTTTAACCTGAACATTGAATATTCATTATATAATCAAACCAAGTATAACTTTGTCGATCTAATGTATCGCTATTCCATAAAAAAATCCAATTTCAAAATTGAATTACGTTGGAATAATATTTTGAATAGCAGTATGTATATAGACCAGCAAATCAATCAGTTTATGGTTATGGAATATGTCGAGATGCTGAGACCTTCCCAGTTTATAATTGGATTGAAATTTTCTTTATAGTAACTACATAACTTAACATTTTGGTAACTTGCCTATTTAGTAGTTATCCCAAATAAATTATTAAAGTTAAAAGATTGCAAAAAGAAGCAAACTATATTTTGTTACTTTTCGGAGTGGACTCATCTATTTTATCTTCTTAAAAACAATGCCGAGTTCCTTTTGCAGATGCCTTATCATCTCCATATCGTTGGGAGTAATAAAACATATCGAAATTCCTTTATTGCCGGCTCGTGCCGTACGCCCACTACGGTGAGTATAATATTCTTTTTTTTCGGGCATCTGATAATGCGCCACAAAAGTAAGACTGTCAACGTCAAGTCCGCGGGCAGCAATGTCTGTTGCCACAAGTAGTTGTGTTTTTTTATTTTTAAACGCTCGCATCACCTTATCACGTTCCTTTTGTGTTAAGTCACCGTGTATGGCATCGGCGGCAATATTGCGCGAAATAAGTTGCTGTGCAAGTCTTCTCGTTGAGGTTTTCGTCTTGCAAAACACCATCCCCCTATTTTTATTTTGCGATTTCAAAAATAGTGTCAATAATTTGAGTTTTTCTGCCTCAGAACTTATAATAAACTGATGCTCAATATTTTTATTTATAACATCCTTTTTCCCTACAACAACTTTTATGGCATCCGGCGACAAATGCCTGTTAATAATCTGGCTTATTCCTTGTGGCATGGTTGCCGAAAAAAGCCACTTGTTTTTTGCTTCCGATAAAAAGGATAGTATCTCCTCGAGTTCCTGTTTAAAGCCCATGCTCAGCATCTCGTCAGCCTCGTCGAGTACCACAATTTTTACGCTGCTTAAGTCAACGGCCTTCCTTTTCACCAGGTCTATTAATCTGCCCGGTGTCGCAACAATCACCTGCGTTGGTCGCCGCAATGCGCTTATCTGCATGTCTATTTTAGCCCCGCCGTAAACCGCTTCTGTAAATATTTTGTCGGTGTACTTAGTGAATCTAAATAGCTGTTTAGCAATCTGTTGACCGAGTTCACGCGTAGGGCAAAGCACCAATCCTTGTACTTTGTTGTTTGTTGTGTTCATGTTCATTAGCAACGGTATTCCGTATGCAGCGGTTTTGCCGGTTCCGGTTTGCGCCTGCCCAACAAAGTCGGTGTTTTTAGTCAATAGTTGCGGTATAACCTTGCTCTGTATTTCGGTGGGTACTGTAATTTTGAGGTCGTTTAAGCCTCTAACAAAATCTTTTGGTACGCCAAGTTCTTCAAAATTATTCAAAATGATATGTGTTAAATTAAGTTGCAAAAATACCCATAAACATAACGCAGATAATATTTTAAATTTTTGTAATTTGGGCAGCAACCCCACCTGCATTGAAATATTCCGGTGGGCTTACGGGCTTTCCGCTTGTAGTTGTTTCATGCCGCCTGTATTTTGTAAATACGTAGTGCGGTGGCTTCGTTCCTCCGCCTCCACCTACTTACAAAATATAAGCCGCCATTTCAACAAGCTACCGCTACTATCCCTGCTGCAAGCTATCGCATATTTAATGTCTTTAAGTAAACGCCAAATACTGCGTTACTCTCGTTTTGAAAACGGTCATTTACAAAAGTAAACTCCCTGATTTTCAAAACTTCGAAAGCCTTGTCTTTGACGTTTTCTTACAAGCCACTTGAAAAGTTAGAGTTATCTAAGAGCAATAGTTCGTTAAGGTACTATAACAGATACTAAATAAAATACTTACAAGACAAGCGGTAAATAGCTACTGTGCAGATAATCAATCCTTTGCGCCTTAGCGCCTTTGCGAGAAACAAAAACTACACGAACTATTATTAGGGGGATTATTTAAAAGTAAACCTTTGTTTTAATTCCAACCTCGTTTACTTTACTCGCAATGCTGTTTAGTTCTTCTTTAGTAATTTTTTCGAGCCCCTTAGCAGGAGTTCCTCTGTCGATTGGGTAAAGCATCACGTATTCAGGATTTATTTTAACCAACGCCTTTATCCATTCGCTAATTTCCTCATCTG
>CAZGWS010000122.1:0-9229 GCA_964528805.1 uncultured Lentimicrobiaceae bacterium
ATGTTATTGAGCAGCAAAAGCGTATTGATAAACTTGAAAAGAAACTTGGGAAATAGAAATGACTAAACCGTTTTACGTAATTTAATTAACAAAAAACAAGATTTATTTTTATCTGATATGTTTTACAAAATGTTTTTAAATATTATTTCGTTTAAATATAAATACATGGAAACAAATAATCTTTTTTATTATCAAAAAAATATTGGAACAAAGAATTATTATAAACTTCTCATTTTTAGTTTTATATTTTTTATATTTTCTTTTAATTGTACTTCTCAAACCAATTACTATTGGTCGAATAATAGAAAAATATTTTTAAATGAAAATAAATCATCAATCATCATTAATTTTACGGAAATTCAATCTGAATTACAAAAACTGAAAACAATATCTGCATCCTATATAAAAAGTTTTACAATTGATTCCGTTGATAAATGTGTCTTAATTAACTTTAATACTTTTCAACAACAAGATATTAATAAAGTTATCAAAAACCTTGCTGTTCCTATGGAGAAAATAAAAAGTGCTAGTTTTTCGTTAACAAATAAAGAAGGAGATTTTCTATGGCTGACAAATCGAATAGTTCTAAAATTAAAAAAAGGAAACGGTTTACAGTCTATAAGAAATATAATGAATGATTATGGTATGTTTTTATATAAATCATCTTATGATATGGTAATATTAGAGGTGTCTGAAATAACTAATACATTATTAGCATCTAATAATTTATATAAAAGTGATTTTGTAGAATGGTGTCACCCTGATTTTATTGCTATTCCTGTTAAATTTGATGATCCACTATATCAATACCAATATTATTTAAATAATTCCGGGCAATTTGGTGGAACAAATGATATTGATATTAATGCACCGGAAGCTTGGATGATTACTAAAGGTTGTTCTGATATTGTTGTTGCTGTAATAGGTAAGGGAGTTGAAGAACACGAGGAATTAACAGGTAGAGTTTTGAGCGGGTACACGGCAGGTGTTCCGTCAGGTATTGGAGCACCTATCAATTCAGAAGATGGACATGGCGAATCTTGCGCCGGAATTATTGCAGCATCTCATAATGAAATAGGGATAAAAGGGATTGCCCCAAATGTTAAAATATTACCTATAAATATTTTTAGCACTTCATTAACATCTGAAATTGCTGCTTCGATAAATTGGGCATGGCAAAACGGTGCAGATGTGCTGAGTAACTCATGGGGTTATTCTTGTAGTGCGTACTTTGACGATATAGCAGATGCTATAACAAATGCAAGAACCAAAGGAAGACATGGCAATGGTAGTATTGTTGTATTTTCGGCAGGTAACAATTCTAATGATTGTGTTACATTTCCTGCAAATGTTTCAGGTGTAATTGCTGTTGGCGCTATAGATAAAAGTGGTCAATTATGGGATTACAGTGCTCATGGAAATAGGTTAAATGTAGTTGCGCCATCAGGTGCTTGTAATCTAGAGGGTGATGTATATACAATTGATAGAATGGGTAATGATGGGTATAATCCTTTTCTAACATCAGACGATTTGTTAAATACTAATTATACTTCAAAATTTGGAGGTACTTCTGCTGCTTGCCCTGAAGTAAGTGGCGTTGTAGCTTTAATGCTTTCTGTTAATCCCGATTTAACAGAGCAACAAGTAAACAATATAATTAAAATATCAGTAACTGATATGGGGATGAATGGCAAAGATTATTATTTTGGCTATGGACGTATAGATGCTTCAAGAGCATTATTTGAATCAATTATTTTACAAGAATCATCTTGCCAATATACAAAAGGAGATTTAAATTTAACTTGCATAAATAATAATAAAGAAATCACTTTTTTAAAAAGCCCTAAAACGGGTATAGCCGCAGGCACCTATTTTGCAGAAGAATACATTGCTGATGCAACAATTGATTTTTCAACTCCATTTGCATGGTATGAAGGTAAAGGTCTTTCTGGTGCAAACCCTAATAATGGTAATTATTATCTAATTAAAAATGATAATGGAAGCAGTATATATTTTAAAACATGGTTTTATTATATTAAAAATGACGAAATTGGAAATAGTATTGAACAATGGGTGCCTGATGATCCATACAATATTAATACAAGAAATTATGTTGCGGCACCACCTGAAAGTCTTAAACTGAAAAATATGGTCGTTAATATTGATGAGTCAAAAAATTACCGAGCTAACAATTATATAGTAGTAGCAGGTAATGACTCTTATTTTGTTGTCGAAGGAAATGGAACAGGTGGAGGAAATTCAATATTAAAAGCCGGTATTTCTATTACCTTAAGTTCCGGATTTAATGCTAAAGCTGGCTCTTGCTTCCATAGTTATATAGAACCTAATTGTTTAACTAGTTCTAATTTTTGTTCAAATACACAACAAATGCTATTCAATAATAAACCTGAGAACAAACTTTATACAACAACAGGTTCAAATATTATTTTCACCCCTTTAGAAAAGAATATTACAATAAATGATAAAAATATTGAATTAGGATTTACAATTTTTCCTAATCCAAATAATGGATTATTCTCTATTGTTTTAAATAATAATGAGAGCAGAATAAATAGTATAGAAATTTACAATTTAACTGGGGATCAGGTTTTAAATAAGAACGGATTAAATTCAAATATTGTAAAATTGAACATTCCAAGTTTTCCTAAAGGTATTTATTTTGTTAGGATTTACAGTAATAACAAAACATATTTCTCAAAAATTATTTGCGAATAGCTATTTATTAATAATTAATTTAAAGTTATGAAAAGGTTCTTTTTTTATTTCATTATTTTTATTTCTTTTTTCATCGTTAATATTTGTCAGGCTCAAGCACCTGAAACAAAAAACGGTTTATCTGTTTATGTAGGTTATCCTACTTCTTTAAATAAAGCCACACTAATAAAAAATTGGCAAGGAGTTGTTGATTTTAATTTAGTTTATTGTAGAAATTTAAATTATAATTTTATCTATGGCATTGGATTTAATTTATCAGTAGTTAATTTAACAGCATATAACCCGTTTAGTTCGCCGGTAGTGAGAAACGATAAATTCGGGCGACTTTCATTAACTCCTAAAATATTTTTTGGGTATAAAATTTCACTATTGAATAAATTAGTAGTAAATCCAAACGTAGATTTAGGTTTTTCTTTTTTAAATTATACAAATTTAAATTCATCTGAAGCAAAAATAAAAAACACATCAGGTTTTAATATTAGTCCTGATATACAGGTGCTTTACAATATTGATAACCAATTCTTAATAGGTTTGTATTTATCATATCATTTAACTTTTAGCAAAGTTGGAACACCAAACTATTTCATACCTGAATTATATAGTGTACAGTCAGACAATGTCATGAAAACACTAATATTCGGTTTACATTTTGGATTTTTGTTTTAAAAATAGTTCCTATTCATTGGGCAAGTCTGTCGCAACGCCTTTTGGGAAGGGACTCATACGTCTTGTTCATATTCATGATAGCTACAAACATCTGCTCTCATGTAGTATACAGCTAAGTCGCTGTAATTAAATAACCTTTACAAAGGGCTATGTATTAGTGCTAATTGTATAATTCCATTCACCATGAAATTCATGTCTTAACAAGTTGATTTTTCCCAATTCTTCATCTGTAATCTTTATTCCTTTTTCATATATGTTTTCATCCAAGACAGCCTTTACTTTTAACCCTTTTCTTGTTTTTGTCGCCCCTATTAGATTTACTACTGTTTGATAACTTTCAAGAGGTTTCCCTCGCCAATTCATAGATATAAAAGAGAATAATTTGTGTTCTATTTTATTCCATTTGCTTGTTCCCGGGGAAAAATGGCAAACAGTTATTTCCATATCTATTTCATTGGCTAATTTCTGCAGTTCTGTTTTCCATTGTTTTCTTCTTGAGCCATTGCTCCCGCCACTATCCGCTGTTATCAATATTTTTTTGCTGTTTGGGTATTCTTTCTTGCCCATATCCAGCCACCAGCGCCTAATGCTTTCCACAGCAAAAGATGATGTGTCATAGCTTGTCCCAACATTTACAAAACCTGAGTTTTTGTCTATATCATAAACTCCATAAGGGACCGCTTTGGTTGTTTCAAAATCATAAACATTTACCTTTATCGGATTTTTCTTTTTACATAAAGTTTTACCACTGTTCTTATAGTTGCCGATTTGTTCTTTCTTCTTTGTGTCAATAGAAATTACCGGATTCTCAAACAAGATGTATTTTTTGCTCATGTCATTGATATATTCAAATTGCTTATTCCTGTCCGGATGCTTGCCACCTTCGTTTGTTTTTTTATTGGCCTGCAAACTATACCCCATGTCCCTTAAAATATCAGAGACAACAACATGACTTATTTTAAAATGCTTTTGTTGCAAAGCACTTGCCAAATTGCGGGTGCTCTTACATGTCCAACGCAAAGGTGACATTGGATCCCCTAAAGTTGACGGTTCAATTAGTTTGTCTAATTCTGCAACAAGATCAGGATATTTTTCTATAAGTGGTTTTCTGCCGCCTCCTTTATTTCTTGTCCTTGGGACCTCTAAAGGAGCAGATTCCAAATCTACTTTGCCTTTCATGATTGTAGGCCTTGAAACATTGGATAACCTTGAAACTAATGAAACGCCACCCCTTCCTATATTATTTGCTTCACTTGATAGGTAAATTCGCTTTTGACGCTCATTTAAATGAGGGGTTAATTTGTCAAGTTTCTCTTTTAATTTATTCTCTGAAATTTGCATAATGCAAAGATACAACTTTTTATTTAATTGTAAAGGTTATATCTTTACAGATACTAAGTAGAATAATTGGCAGCTTTTTTTACGACTTTGAAAGGAAGTTCTAAAATGGTTAATATAAAGCCATCAGGTAACAATTAAGTATCGTATGAGACGATAGCCGTCTTGCCTAAGGCACGAGTGTTGAACGCCATATCAATTTTCATTACGGAGGCGCAACAAGTCCATCCCTCGTGGTCTGAAAGAGGATGGGTGTCTCTAACCTCTTGTTTTCCGGTGGCGGAAGGCCGCAAACGAAAGCATTAGCACGGCATAAATGGTAAGACTGTAAAATTCACGGTGAAAATCGGCAAACGCCGAACCTTTCAACATGATCATCCGGTTGATTTTGATAAAATAGGCCAAGGGATTGATGATGTCAAGTTTTTGTGCCCACAACGGCATACTGTCAATGGGTGTAAACAGGCCACTTAACAAGATAAAAATGATGAGGAAGAAATAGGAGACGAACATGGCCTGTTGCATGGTTTCGGTGAGGGTGGAGACAAACAATCCGAAACTAAGTACCACAATAAGATACACCGAGGCTACACCAAGCAACAGCCAAATGCTTCCGATAATTTCAATGGAGAAGACAAAATGAGCAATCAAAAGGCCGATGAGTAAATCGAACATGGCAATAATCCAAAAAGGAATGAGTTTTCCGGCAATAAACTGGAACCGATTAATCGGTGTAACATTCAGCTGCTCAATGGTTCCCCGCTCTTTCTCTTTCACAATATTCATGGCCGTTAGTATCATTCCGATAATGGTAACGAGAAAAACAAGGATACCGGGCACCATGAAAGTAATGTAATTCAGCTCGGGATTGTAGCGGTAAACCGGACGTGTTTCAATGGGCAGACTCACCCGCAAGGCGGGATTGGTTTTGGCAATAATCGCTTTGTTAAAATCGGTGATAATGTTCAGCGCATAATTGTTCATCAAGCTGGCGGCGCTTCCGTTAATGGCATTGGTAACGAGTTGAACGGAAGCATTTTTGTTTTTTGTTAAATGTTTTGAAAAGTCCTTTTCGATAAGCAAAATCTGGTCGGCCTTATCCTTTTTCAAAGCATTTTCCGCCACCTTATAACTATCTGCCGAACCCTGCAGGTCAAAAAAAGGTGAACCGTTGAAACGGGCAATAAGCTTACGCGACTCTCCCGAATGGTCGTTATCAACCACCACAAAACGAACCCGCTTTATCTCAAAAGTGGCCGCATACGAAAGTACCAAAAGTTGTACAATCGGGATAAACAGAATCATGGGCAAGAGCGCCTTGTCTCTGAAAACCTGTAGAAATTCCTTTTGTAATATGTATAAAACCGTTCTCAAAATATTTTAATTTTATTCCAGTCGGATGTTAAATTTCTTGATACTCAATAGCATAAAAAACAGGAATACACCGGCAATAATCAAGGTCTCTTTCCAAAAATAACCAATCCCCACTCCTTTCAGCATAATATTTTTAACAATAATAATAAACCACTTTCCCGGCATCAAATGACTGATATATTGTAAAACAGGCGGCATATTCTCCACAGGGAAAATAAATCCCGACAGTAAAATGGTTGGCAACATCAAACCGAACATCGACAGAAGCATGGCTTGTTGCTGTGTTTTACTTACGGTGGAGATGAGTATTCCCAACGCCAACGACATAAGGATAAACAAAACACTTTCGAGCAACAGCAACACATAGCTTCCGTTAACGGGCATTTGAAAAACAAAGCGAGCCAACAGCAGGATGGTGATCAGGTTAATAAACGAGAGCAAAATGTAAGGGATTACTTTACCTATAATTATTTGGGCCGGTTTTAGCGGAGAAACGAGTAGTGCCTCCATGGTTCCCATCTCTTTTTCGCGGGCAATGGAAACGGAGGTCATCATGGCGGAAATGAGCATAAGAATAAAGGTGATAATGCCGGGTATAAACATATACACACTTTTCAACAAAGGATTGTAAAGCATCTTACTACTCACTTGAATTTGCACCGGAATGGCACCCGCTTTTTTCATTTGCCGAAAGGAGTACGTATTGATTATGCCTGTCGTGTAGCCGTTAATCATGGATGCGGTATTGGGCTCCGAAGCATCGAGAATCAACTGAACATGTGCTTTCCCTTCCTTTTGCAAAAGGCGGGCAAAATGGTTTTCAAAAACAACCACCTCTTTCACCGTCCCTTTTTTTAAAACGGCCGCTATCTCGGCTTCACTTTCGAGATTACTCTCCAACAAAAAGTAGCCCGATGAAACCAGCTTCTGGGTGATGTTCCGTGTAACAACATCCTTGGAATGGTCAAGAATGGCAATAGGCGCATTTTTTATGTCGTTGGTGATGGCAAACCCAAAAAGTAATACCTGTACAATAGGTATCCCGAAAAGGATTACCATCGAACGATAATCGCGAAAGATATGATAAAACTCCTTTTTAACAAATGGCCACATAATTTTTTCTCAATAACTATTTACTCTTACTCCAACCTTTACCCCGCACCCCCGACCTCCCGACCTATCGGTACGGGACAGGCTCTAAAGGGGCGAGCCATCCCTTCAACCTTCTAACCTTTCGTCCCTTCGTTCCCCTCGTCCCTTCGTTCTTTCACCCTCCAACCCTCCAACCTTTCCACTCCTCAACCATTCTCACATTCTCCCATTTCCACATTTCCACATTTCCACATTTTCCTACTCCACATTTCTTGCAATTTTCACAAAAACATCATTCATATTCGCTGCCTTGTATTTATCTTTCAGTGCACGGGGAGTTCCCATGGCCTCAATACGTCCTTCCGACATAATAGCAAGCCGCTGACAATATTCCGCCTCATCCATATAATGGGTTGTAATAAAAACCGTTGTTCCGTTACCGGCAGTTTCATAAATCAGTTCCCAAAACTGACGGCGCGTAATAGGATCGACGCCACCGGTAGGCTCATCAAGAAAAACCACCTCCGGCTCATGGATATTGGCTACCGAAAAGGCCAGTTTCTGTTTCCATCCCAACGGAATGCTACGCAAAGGCATGTTGCGATAGCTCTCCATCTTTAGCTTTGTAAGATACAATTCTGTTTTCTCTCTGATTTCCGAAGGCTGCAAACCGTAAATTCCGCCATAAAACCGAAAATTCTCTTTCACCGTCAAATCATCGTACAAAGAAAACCGTTGACTCATATAGCCTATTTTTCGCTTTACCTTTTCGGGATATTTGGCTACATCGTAACCGGCCACCCTGATTGAACCGGCAGTGGGTTTCGACAATCCGCAGAGCACTTTGATTACTGTGGTTTTACCGGCGCCATTGGCACCCAATAAGCCGAATATCTCTCCCTTTTGCACCTCAAAATCAAGATGGTCGTTGGCTACAAAATTGCCAAACCTTTTCACAAGTCCTTTTACTTCAATGATGGGAGATTGTGCATTCATACAAGGTTGTTTTTATCCATTAGCTCTAAAAAACAATCTTCAATATCGGGTTGCACTGCTCCTATTTCAAGAGATTGATGACCTTTTTCGGATAGTATTTTCTGCAGGTTTCCAACAAACGCATCGTCATGATGAGCAACCGAAAGATGAATATATTCTCCGAAACGGTAAGCCGAAATAATGGCTTCGATTTCCTGCAAATCAGCAAGTAAACGGAACATTTTATCGGACTTGATTTGCAACAGGCGATGAGGATAATCTGCTGTAATTTCATTGGGAGCAGCCACCGACAAAAGGTTTCCGTTTTGCATTAGCGCCACGCGGTCGCACAACGATGCTTCCGACATGTAAGGAGTAGAAACAAGAATGGTGATACCGTTTTGCTGCATTTTTTTCAAAATAACCCAAAACTCTTTTCGTGAAACCGCATCCACTCCGGTTGTAGGTTCGTCAAGAATCAGTAATTTCGGATTGTGAATCAAGGCACACGAAAGCGCCAATTTTTGTTTCATTCCACCTGACAATGCACCGGCTCTTCTTTTTTTAAAAGGTTCTATTTGTTGATACACATCGGCAATCAAATCATAATTCTCTTGCAGAGAAGTTTTGAAAATTCCTGCATAAAATTTTAGATTTTCTTCAACGGTTAAATCCATGTAAAGCGAAAAACGACCGGGCATGTAACCGGTCATTTTTCTTATTTTCTTATACTCTTTTACCACGTCCATGTTGTCAATGGTAATTTCTCCCGCATCGGGGAGTAGAAGGGAAGTTATCAATCTGAAGAGAGTGGTTTTTCCCGCTCCGTCAGGGCCGATAAATCCAAACAATTCGCCGGCATTAATCGTAAGGTTAAGATTTTGCAAAGCCACCACCTCTTTGTATGATTTGGAGAGGTTTTTTATGCGGACGGAAACGGACATAACTGGCGTGTATTTTTGGTGAAAATTGAATGAGCCCGATCTAAAAAGATTCTTTGTTGCCAAACTCAGCGTTGTCAAGATTTTTTCAATCCTCATTAACAATG
>CAZGWS010000123.1:0-9200 GCA_964528805.1 uncultured Lentimicrobiaceae bacterium
GTAAGCGACATCAATGGTGATGCCTTGTTCACGCTCGGCTTTTAACCCATCAAGTAGTAGTGCGTAGTCAATTTCTTCGCCGGCATGACCCTCACGTTTGCTGTCGCGCATTAAGGCGTCCAACTGATCTTCATATAACTTTTTACTATCAAATAATAATCGTCCTATTAATGTTGATTTGCCATCATCAACCGAACCGGCTGTTAATAAGCGTAATAAATCTTTTTTCTGATCTTGATCAAGAAATTCTTTTATATTCATGGTTATCAGTATTCTATATTATTAATTGCTACAAAGAAAGCAAACAATTATATCCATTTTTTTTCAACAAACAAAATTAGATAATTATTGACAGGTTTTACATTTTGGGCTTCATGTTAGCTTAAGATGACTAACTGTTGTTAGTTAATGTAGGCTTTTTTTGCAGCACCAACGGCAACAATCTTTTTTATTTACCAATTTTTCTACTATTGCACTCACAAGAACCTTACTCTTACTGAAAAATGTTAATTACTGGATTTCGTTTCAAAGGCGTAAAATTAGAGCAGTATGCTATCTTTGTAAAGAAAAGCATTATGATATTTTGGAAAAGTGTATGGAAGAGGAGTGATGAAACAGAAAAAATGGGTGTGTGTTTGGTATGGAATCTGAGCAATACATATATTCAACTTTATACCCCCCTTTTATCTATGCTTTCAGGTTTTTTTAGCCAGCCTTATGTAGATGAGTTGAAATACTGCATACTACCTCTCTTTTTCCCTATTGGTTATTTAGCATTGCTTTTGCAAAGCCCAACACTTCCATTCCGATACAATTGGTGATAACGGCTCTGGAAGGTTGGGCGCAACCAAATTTCCTACCTTTGGTTTATCTTATTATGATTGTATATGGGAATACGTAAATAATCAAATATTCCAATATTTAATCAATTATTTCCACTAACAGTCAACGTATCCCCTGTTGAAATGGTCATTATTGCGTTTGTGTCAATGGTCACTTCAATGAGTTCCATATTACTATTCATGGTATTGTTGTTCTTGTAGATTTTTGAAACTTCTGATGAGCCAATATCACCTGTTAAAAGAATATCCAAATCCCCGTCGTTGTCGTAATCGCCCCAGGCTATGGAACTCCTGAAGACACCTGTCAATGAATTTGAGTTTTCCGTGAAAATGGTAATCCATTCATTGCCTGCCATGTTCATAAGGATTCCGTTATTAGCGTTGACAGTAGCATCAGCAGCCGTAGTACCCGATGTTTCATTCAGTTTCCAGTAGCCTGCCAGCCGGGCTGAAGCAGGATCAATCTGTACGTTCATACTGTCCTGTATTTGGGTTTGCGTACGAGTCACATTCCAGATGCGTACTTCGTCCAGAACACCAGCGAAGTACCCTCCCAAAGGGGTTGATGCGTTCCCGGCTTTCTACCAGCAAGCAATGTGCTGTTTGCCGTGGCAGCGTATTGTATGGGGTAAACAGAGCCGGCATCCTTAGTGTCTTCAAGTGCACCGTCAACATACAGTTTACTGTACCGTCCGTCGCAGGTAAGTGCAAAGTGATGCCAGCCACTGCCGAGTGATGACAAGGCTATATTGGGAGTGTAATACGTTCCGTTAAGGTTTACAAACGCCTTTAGATATCCTGATGATGCATCCATGTTGTATCCGCCACTTTCTGTATTGCTGATAAACCGTGAATTATCCAATGTTGACCAGTTGGTGTTGTATGCCCACAGCTCCACGGTCAACGCTGTGGTTGGTTTAAGTACTGTTGAATTGCCGAGGTCAACATAATCATCAGTACCGTCAAACTAAAGAAAGTTGTTTAAGGGCTGGGCATAATTTTGCATCCCTGTTAATATCAGTACTAATAACAGTAATGCTTTTTGTAAATGGTAATTGTATAAAACTTTCATTTTTACTCTGTATTTATGGGTGTGTTTATTGGAGTATTGCACATGCCACATACTCTTTTCGACCCACTTAAAGTTTGACTCCCCCTCTAATTCTTTATGATTTTTCCCCTAATCAAATCTTCACCAATTAGCATATTGTAGAAATAAATACCTGGTACGAGTGCCACAGATGTTAACTCAATCCGGTGTTTTCCTGTACTTTGCATTTCATCAATAGGTAAGCTGACCAACTGTCCGAATGTATTATAAATATGCAAAGTAACATTTGATTTTTCGTGTAGGGTATATTCAAATATTGATTTGTAACTGTATGGATTTGGGTAATTTGAAAAATTATATTTGCTAATTAATTCTTGATTTTCATCAATAAAAAATGGAGGGTCAAGGAAATTGCCATAAGTAATTGAATCAACGTCATAAGTTATAAAAAACGGTTTGTAGTTTTTAAATTCTTCCAGTAGGAAATAAGCAGAGTTGTCTGTGGTTTTTGCAATATATACTGACGGAGTAAAGCGTCTCACATTCGTTTCATCTTGGGGAATTTTTGCCGCAAAAAGCGTCCAACCGATTTGGAATCCTTTTTCACAAGTGGTTGTGCGTTCGCGTTGGTATTCAAGCGATGCAGTTAAACTTGCTGACGCACTGAAAATACCATATTCTGCATCAACCCCAACAGTAGCTTCAAATGTATCGTTATGAGTTATCGTATGTGATTCTGAAAAACTAACGTTTATTGTTGTGGAAGAACCACTGAAGTCAACTACACCGGCAACATGTTTAATCACATCAATGCCGTTTATGTTTTGAACATTGCGGAGTTTATAACTCTCAAGATCATATGCTCTTGGAGAATTATCCCCAAAATGATCCAACGTATAATTTATGTTGAGCATTTGAGGCGAATTGAGCTTAAAAAAGAATAAGTTTCGGTTTGGTTCAATATTATTTCCATTGTAATCTTTCATTATCCACCTCTGCCTCTCTACTGTCGGCGCAACATAATAATACCACATTAAGCCGGCTGAGTCGGAATCTATTTTTGGGGGAATAATTTGCTGAGTAATGGAAGTGGTTTCGGTTACTGATGAGCCTGAAGACTTCATAAATGTAGCTTTAAATCCTGAGGTTACAGGCCCAAGGCCCATATTTGCATCAACTCCCAAAGAATAAGTGGTCGATGTCGATATCGAATTCTCGTTTGAAACAACATAATTAAAAATAGAAGGGGGGTTGCCATCAAACTCAGGGTCAGATAATCTATATCCGTTCAGTGAATATGGAGGAGCACCTTCAGCAACAAGTACTAAATCGAATAATTCTTTTGCATGGCTTAATGGAGCAAGTTCTTCTGTTTTATCAGCATATTTAAGCATATCAGATTTCCACATTGCACCCCTCGAACCATCACCGCAAGCATAACCCTGCAATAAGTATTTTTGGCATTTTGTTGAAGATTTAGAATAAAACTCCATAAACCAGCTATACCCTCCGTACATATAGCCGGAATAATCGAGAAGTTCCCAGTCGCTAAACTCTTTATCTTTCAATTTAAGTTCGCACCGTACCAGTCCTGAATCATCATAGAAAAAGGTATAACCAAATTGTATGTTGTACGATTGAGTTGCCCCGCCTTTAACCGAGCCCTGAGCCATTGAAATGGATTTGGCATGGTAATTTCCGTAACAGGGTATTTGATCATAAAAAGCAAAACCATCATCGGGCGTTCCTGTATAGATGTTTATTTTGTTTTGGCTTCTTCCTTCAGTTTCACCAGCATAGGCTATCATGATTCTTTCATGCAAATCATGATCTATATATGTTATAGCTGCAACATTGTCAATTGCCTTGTAATCATGGTTAACAACTACCGGGTCGTTGTGTACAAGGACAAGTTTTGATAATTCTTCGTCATACACTATACTGTAATATTTAACATACTTATCTGCATTATCAACAAAAAACATATAAATGGTATCGTTAAATGTTACTGTAGTCATTTGATGTTTTATGGTTCGGTTCAGTAAAATGGTTGATCCTTCTCTCCAGTCAACCCCCATTTTTCTAACAAAATACTTTATCTCTGTACTGTTGGCAGTTTGATGTGTATAAAACAAATATAAGTCTTTGTTATATACACAACTGGTGATTTGGGTAGCAACGCCTTCAGGAATTTCTATTAGTATTTTGGAAAAAACATGCTTTACATGATTGTTGGTAAGATTGAACCAGTTGGCTGTAATGGAATTTGAAGACATAATAGCATTTACACTAAACGAATACGTATGACCAAACCAATATGATGACGAAGGGTTAGAAGCAGTATTAAAAATTCCATCCAGGAATTCTGTTGAATAATCTCCTCGATTTTGTGACATTAATCCCTTGATAGAGATAAGGATTAACAATAGATAAATAATCAATCTTTTTTTCATTATTTAAGTTTTAAATTAATAATAGATTTCACTTGTCTGTTTAATAATTTTAAACGATTTGTATTTTTGAACTTGTCCTTGCGATATTTTAATTGAGTTTATGACTGAACCATTTGGTCCGATTCGGCAGTATTTGATAAATACGTTCAGGTCAGCTTCATTTCCCTGGGCTTCTATCCCAACTGACGACTCATCTAAATATTTTACAAACCCATTAATATTGTGTAATTGTGCAAACTGTTTTACAAAAAACGGAAAACCTGTTTTTTGTACTCTGCCTGAAACTTTTATTTGAATATTTTGCATCGGGACAAAATTATATTCAAACATACATGATAGCAAGTAGTTGTGGTTCAGGATTGTAAATACAGGTTCTGAAACGTAAAAGAATAACGGCTATTGATTGGGGTTGAGGCATTTATAGTTCTTGTCCGTGTTTTACGGGCAGTATAATCGTAAAAGTCCGGAATCGTAAAAAAGATGTTCAGGATTGTAAAACAAGTTTCAATAAAATAGTATCAGGCATCACAAGGCTACTTTATTGACTGCCGGAAATAGGATGGGGAGATACCGGTGAATTTCTTAAAACAGGTAAAGAATGTTGATCTGGCATTAAAGCCTGCCATCTGCCCTATCCCCTCAATAGAAATATGCTTTTTGTTGGGATCAACAAGCAGTTGCCTTGCTGTTTTAATACGGAACTCATTAATGAAATCATTGAAGTTTTTATTAAAATGCGTATTGATTAGTTTTGAAAGGTAGGTCCTGTTGGTATTTAGCCCCAAGCTGATATCATCCAAACTTATATCACTAAATAAATAAGGTTTTTCATTTTTCATATACGCATTTAGCTTATCGATCAGTTCATCTGAATCCTCTTTTGAATCACTTTTTATTAATGACTCGGCTTGAACATTTGTGCCAATCCCATCAACGACATCTGTTATAAGACCATATTCCTTTTCTGCATGAACGATTTCCAAATTTCTTTTTACAAGAGAGTTATACGCTTTCTTCTTTTGATAATATTGAAGGAAAATAACTATCAATGAGACTCCAATAATTAATAACCCGATAATTAAAAAGCCTATCGTTTTGTTTTTCGTGTTTAGCCTCAATTCCGTTATCTCATTTTTTACTCGAAGTTTAAGGTTCTCCTTTTCTTTTTTTTCTGTTTTGTATTTTGCCGACATCTCGTAAATCTGTGCCCTTATTCTTATATTATTTAAATCTACCTGCATTTGCCTCGCAATGCTCAAATAGTCATAAGCACTGTTAATGTTACCCATTTTTCTGTTTGTTTTGGCAAGCGAAAGATAGATATGCATAAATAAAGTACGATAGGTGTTAACATCGGCTAATTCAAGTGCATGTTGCAATACTGCCACCGCTTCATGCGGATTGCCCATTTTTAAATAGATATCGGCAAGGTTTATTGATGTGTTCATAGCCTGTGGAATTTTCCCTGCTTTGATAAAATCATCATATGCTTTTGTGCCAAAATCCAGAGCCAACTGATATTTACCCCGCTGATAGTAAAAGAAAGCCAATTCGTTTTGTGATGTGGCAAGGTATTCGGTAAAATTATTCGCCTCTGAAATTGCAATACAACGATTTGAATATAGAAGCACCGAATCAGATTTATGTTTTACCATTTTAGTTCCGCACTGAGCGTAAATTGCAGCAAGCCTGTTATAAGCAAAAGCTTTGTTATACAAACTGATGTAATTGTATTTGAGGAGTTCGTTAATAATTTCTATTCCCTTTTTAAATTCTCCTATTTTTCGGTAGCCCTCAGCAAGATAAATTTTAGCGTAAACAGATGAATCGGAATGTTCTTCAACCGTTTCTAAAAATTTTAACAGGAGGCGTATTCCATTATTTGGTCTTGATTGAATTATTAAATTAGAAGCTTTAACAAACAAAGGTATGTTTTCATTTGACTCAATAATGGGATCAAATATTTCTCTATAAGTCGGGTTAATTTCATAGAGACTTTGAACCTTTGTTTTAATGAAATTGATTTTTGCTTTCTGAACTCCACTAAGATTATTGCTGTTCTTCATTGAAATAATAAGGTCTCCGACAGTATCACGAGTATTGTTTAGAAGGTTGATCGTTGTGTTATAATAGGCTTCAAATTGAGAAGAATCATCCTTTTGGGCAAAAGAAAAAGATGAAATGATAAGAAAAATTAAAAGTAAAAACCCTTTGTCTGCAATATTCAGTCTTTTCATCAACACGAAAATAAATGAAGTCCAAATGTAATGATCTTTTGGTTCTATGTTGATTTGTACAGGTAAAAATAAACTTATAAATTTGAGATCCGAATAGTGAACAGATATTTGGTATAGCATTAGGGCTTAAATCGCCATGCCAAATTACAGCAATTGATTTTAAAAAAGGAGAAAGATGGAGCGTTAAACTTCATTTGACCATTGGATTTAAAAAGCATGCAAAGTGTAGTGATGTTGTTGGTAAACTGTGTCCTGTACACGATACTTTACCATGGAATTGGCACCTTTTAAGTTTTTTTCAGTACTTAGTCTTTGCAAGAAAACGCCAAATACTACGTTCTTCTCGTTTTTGAAACAGTCAACTACAATTCGTAAACTCCTTGAATTCAAGAACTTCGAAAGCCTTGTCTTTGATGCTTTCCTGTCAAAGCCTTGAAAATGATGAGTTTTCTTGCAGGTACTACTTATGTTTTATCCATTGCAATGTTCCCCGAATAAAAGAAAAAGCCGCAATAAAATATTCAAGAGCTACCCACAATTAAAAGCAAAGCCATATTTGGGGTATCACTTTTGGGCTAAAGGTTACTGTGTAGATACCATTGGACTTGATGAAGATAAAATAAAGAAGTACGTAAAACATCAAGAAAAACAAGAGCGTCTTGAAGAGCAGCAAAGGCTGGATTTTGATACCTTATAGGGGTCTTTTATAAGTCCACCTTTTATGCGGGTGGATTCTTTATAAATTTTTCGGGTTAACATAACAATAATCTCTTATTGTTAGTTAAGAAATTTTACAATTGTATTCCAAAAATCTTTTTCATAATGGCAATTGCTATGTCCTTTGCCATCAATTGCCCACAGCGTAGCCTGACCGGGTGTGGCAGCATTTTTAATTAGACTTGCTTGAGAAAACGGAACAGTTTTATCATCAGTACCATGAATTAATAATACTTTAGCAGTTGTTTTTGAAATATTTTTATCAGACGCCAGTTCGGCAAACGTCTTACCAATTCTATATTCCATTACTGTAAAAGCCAACCAAATTATGGGTTGCGGGATGTGCTTTTTACGGATGTGTATCCCCATTACTTTCGCAGGGTTTGCTGGAGCACCAACGGTAACAATCTTTTTTATTCTTTTATCTGTAGTAGCTGCATAAATTGAGGCAGCTCCACCAATAGAAAGTCCAATAAGAAAAAAATTGTCATTTTCAACAGTAGGTTTATTTTCAATAAAGTTAATACAAGCACTAATGTCTTGAGCATATTTCACCATCGATGAAAATTTGTCGTTATCGCTGTTACCATGATGCCGTGTATCAAATGCCAACAAATTAAACCCTTTATTTTGCAAGTTATTCAAATAAGGTACTAATAGGCTAACGTTTCGATCCCAGCCATGCACTAAAATAATTGTAGGAGATTTTTTATCTGATGGCAGCCACCACCCAAAAAGTTCTTTATTATTTTCTGTTGGGATATTAACTACTTCAACTTTTAGGTTGTCATCTTTAGGAGTGCTTGAGTGCCTGCTCGAAGGCTTACTAAAATTGATGATTATTGTAAAGCTCAATATTAAACCTATAACAAAAACCGTAACTATTGCTATTAAAAAGTTCATCTTGCAAAAGTAAGTATTTAGCCTAATAAAATTAATTGATGTTAGATTTCAAAGATATATTTTAACTTTGTGAGGAATTACAGAATTTGAAATAACAAACGGGAACCGAAATATTAGCAGATGAATACAAATACTACTATCAGTAAAATCAGTAATCCGAAAATGAGTGTTTTTACTTTAATCATGCTTACTTCAGCACTTTTTTTAACATTACGAAATATTCCAATGATGGCAGTGGTGGGTATGCAGATGATATTTTTTAATGTTATTGCCGCTTTTGCGTTTCTTATTCCTGCCGCATTGGTGTCGGCAGAATTGGCAACCGGATGGCCTGATAATGGAGTATATCATTGGGTTAGCGAAGCTACTAAACCTAAGTTTGGCTTTGTTGCAGTATGGCTTCAGTGGGCACAATCTATGTTTGGCATGACTTCAATTCTGGCATATGTAGCAGCAACATTATCATATCTTTATAATCGCGAGCTGGCAAATGACAAGTACTTCATATTTGCGATTATTATTACTGTGTATTGGCTGGCAACTTTGCTAAACTTACTTGGACACAAGCTTTCAGGCTTAATTAGTATTGTCTGTGTTTTATCGGGGGTGTTTATACCAATAATTACTTTAATTGTAATGGGAATAATATATGCAATAACAGGGCATAACATCATTCTTAATTATAGCTTGAGTACTGTCAGCCTGTTTCCAACAATCAGTGATCCTAACAACCTTATTATGTTGCTTAGTTTTGTTTTCGGATTTGTGGGGATTGAGGTTTCGGCATCACACGCACGCGAAATTAATAATGTGCGTAGAAATTATCCTCTTGCAATTTTTATTGCTGCATTTTTGGGGTTCAGCCTTACCTTAGCTGCCGGTTTTTCGCTATCATTTGTATTACCTGTGGCAAAAATAGATCTTGTTTCAGGAGCAGTACAAGGCTTTAGTGTTTTTTCAAAAGTTTTTAACATACCATGGCTTATTCCACTAAGTG
>CAZGWS010000124.1:0-7679 GCA_964528805.1 uncultured Lentimicrobiaceae bacterium
ACAAATATATCAGCAGGCAGAAGGTTTGGCATAACTAAACAAGATGTTAATTTGGTGGAACAGATTGCCGTCAAAACAAATGTAGTACTTGATATATTTGCCAGTCCCTACGCCCTTAACTTCTTTAATGCCAATATTTTTAAAGCAATTGTTATTTCATATCAGGAAAAACCGAACTTACAACAAGCATCAGCAAATTTGCTAATGAAAAATGTACATTATTTTGGGGAATTACCTGTTGACGCAGGGCAATATAAAGCGGGGTGGGGAATTACTTATGGTGCTACTGAGCTTATTACTGACAATCCTGAAGATATGGGTATTAACCTTGACATTTTGCGGAAAATCGACTCAACAGCACTAAATGGAATTGAGGTCGGAGCCTATCCCGGCTGTCAGATATTGGCAGCAAAAAATGGTGTAATATTTTACAATAAATCATTTGGATACCATACTTACGATAAGAAGAAAAAGGTAAGGTGGGACGACGTTTACGATCTGGCATCACTTACTAAAATACTTGCCACAACTCCGGCAATAATGAAAATGACAGAACAGGGCATGATTAATATTGACGGAAAATTAAGCGATTACTTATTGATGTTAAGAGGTACAAATAAAGACAGTCTTAGATTTATGGAAATATTGTCGCATCAATCGGGGCTACAAAACTGGATACCATTTTACAAAAGTACTATAAATGAAAATGGCTGGGATACAACTATTTATAGCAGTCGTATTTCTGAAGCATTTCCCGTAAGAGTTGCCCAAAACATGTACGTTAAAAAAGGATATAACCATGTATTGATGGATAGTATAATACTATCTCCACTTCACGAAAAAAGCTATCACTATTCGGGACTTGGCTACTATCTGTTTAAACAGATGATAGAAAACATGAATAATATGTCATTTGATGAGTATCTTTACAAAAACTACTTCAAACCATTGGGATTAGTATATCTGAGGTTTAATCCGAGAGAGTATTTTGCCATCGATAAGATTATCCCAACTGAAAACGATACTGTCTTCAGGATGCAACAGTTGCAAGGCGACGTTCACGATCAGGGAGCAGCATTACTCGGGGGCGTTTCGGGCAATGCCGGTTTATTTGGAAATTCTTACAATATAGCTGTTATGATGCAAATGTACTTAAATGGAGGATCGTACGGAAAAAAAGTATTTCTTCAGCAAAAAACAATAGATTTATTCAATCAATATCATTTTGCTGCCGACAGCAATCGTCGCGGACTTGGCTTTGATAAGCCATTATTGGTTTATGAAGATCACAAAACAAATTGCAAAGATGCTTCTCCAACCAGTTTTGGGCACTCCGGTTTTACAGGAACATACACATGGGCAGATCCTAAAAATGGATTAATTTTTGTATTTTTGTCGAATAGGGTATATCCAAATATGAATAATACAAAATTAATGGATCTTGACATCCGAACAAATATTCACCAGTTATTTTACGACGCATTAAAACCGGATAAAAAGAATCAATTATTAAAATAAAGAACATGAATGATAAAAATAAAGGAGCAATTCTTTGGGTAATTGCAGTTATATTAACGATTGGATTAGTTTTTTATCAACGTATGACAGGTCCAACTTATCCACACTACGGAAAAGTTACCATTAATGGTGAGACTATTAGTTACAAGTTAATTCGCACTTTTGGTGGAAATGAAGATGCTTTAGTAAAAATATTTACAGAGAACAAAGATATAACAGGAAGTATTACACAAAAAAGATATAAAAGTTACGATGAGTGGACAACAACCATGATGGTTAGAAAAGATGGAGATTTAGTTGGGGTAATACCAAACCAACCTGCTGCCGGCAAGGTTGAATACACGATAAAACTTTTTAGTAATGGCAAAACTTATGTGCTGAATGACGATCCTGTTATAATCCGCTTTAAAGGAAAAGTACCATTAGCAATATTATCTCCACATATATTCTTTATGTTTTTATCAATGCTTTTTGCTTTGAGAGCCGGTCTTGAGTTATTTTTCAGAAAAGTTGATACGCGATATTATGTTGGTGTAGTGCTTGTTACATTATTTATCGGAGGACTTATACTTGGACCGATAGTTCAAAAATATGCTTTTGGAGAATACTGGACCGGCTGGCCATTTGGGCACGACTTAACTGATAACAAAACAATATTTGTGTATATATTCTGGGTAATAGCCTGGTTTGTATTAAAGAAAAAACCTCAAAATAAACTTTGGCCATTATTGGCTGTTATCATAATGATATTAGTTTATTCAATCCCTCATAGTGCATTAGGCTCGGAAATTGACTATACAAAAGAAGCACCACATAACACAAACGTTAATAAATAAATAATGACTATTACTGTTTTAATAATAATTGCTACGTGCATTGTTTCAATTACAGCATTTAATAATGCAGAATTATTTAACAAGCTGAAATTCAACGCCTATCAGATAAAGCATTCGGGTGAAAAATGGCGTTTTTTAAGTTATGCACTTGTGCACTCGGGCTGGTTGCACCTTATCATTAACATGTATGTACTTTATTCATTTGGTCGTATTGTTGAAGTAGCTTTTCATACCTTGTTCGGTACAATAGGTCTGCTCTATTTTATTTTACTTTATATTGGCGGCATATTATTTTCAACACTATTCGATTTTGGTAAGCATAAAAATGACATTTATTATAGTGCTGTAGGGGCTTCAGGTGCTGTTGCCGCTATAGTATTTTCGAGTATTTTGGTTTACCCGTCAGGAAGCATTTTTATTTTTCCAATACCTTTTTCATTGCCTTCATGGGTATTCGGAATTGCATTCTTAATTTATTCAGCATATATGGGCAAAAGAGGTTCCGATAACATAGGGCATTTTGCTCACTTTTGGGGTGCTGTTTATGGCATCGTTCTTACAATCATACTAGTCCCAAATGTTATTCAAAACTTTTTTGCGGCAATATTTTAATTTTGAACCTAATAAAGCTTACTCATATGAATACCATACTAAAATTATCATTAATAATAATGACTGTACTTATTTTCAACTCATGTGAGGAACCATTTACTGCAAAGGACAACGGCAAAACTGTTACACTAAGTATTGATGACAAATTTGAAATTGAAGTTGTTGGGAACGCATCAACAGGTTATACATGGCAGGTATTGCCATACGATTCTACTGTAATTAAGCAAGTTGGTGAGCCTACATTTAAATCGAATAACGGTGGAAAAATTGGGTCGCCGGGTATAATTACTTTTAAATTTCAAACCATCGCCGAAGGACAGACTAATCTGAAATTAATATACTACAGAAAATGGGAAAAAGATAAGCCACCTGCAAAAACTTTTGACATGAATATTCTTGTAGGTACAATGGGCAGGATACTTAACGACAATTAAACTTTAATGTAATACAGGAGTTCAACAGATACTTAATTAAATACCGGATTTGGTGGGAAATTGGGCCAATATTGATACTTTTCGCCAAGAGGTATTAGCAATTGCTCCCACATATTTTTAGGATCTATTTTTAAAATATCTTTGTCAAGATTTGGCGATATTACCCATGAATTTTTCTTAAGTTCGTTTTCTAATTGCTGAGGCGACCAACTTGAGTAACCTACCGAAAACCTGACATCATCTTGTGTAGCCGACCCATAGGCAATCATATCCTTCACAATTTCGATATCTCCACCCCAATAAAGACCTGATCCAATCTCAATAGCACCATCAACAATATCACCAATAGTGTGAATAAAGAAAAGCTTACTTGATTCAACCGGTCCGCCTAAAAATAACGATCCCCCAAAAGGAGGAAATCCCTCAACAAAATCATTAAATTTATATTTTACAGGCTTATTAAGCACCATACCAAAAGAGCCCTCCCCATCGTGTCCGGCAAGTAAAATAACTGCTCTTCCAAAATAAAAATCGCCCATCAATGGCTCTGACAATAGCAACCTGCCTTTAGCAGGCATTAGGTTATTACTGCTAACTTTTATGTATTTATCCATCTCGCCCATGATTATCTGTTTTTAACTTATGATATTAATAAAGTAAAAAGAAAACCTGTACTTTTACAACCTTATTTGAGTACAAAAAACATACCAATATTTTGAAACTAAAAAATAACGACCAACAATATACTAACTTGCGAGAAGAATATCCATTTTTCGAATATCAAAGTTATTCATTTAAATTAAAAAATGGAAGTATTGAGATAGAATTTAGTTTTAATCTATCGGATATCTACATGTTTAAGCCGGTACTAAATATTCCAATAAGGGATTATTTCAACCGTGGTGCTATCGATAAAAACCAACTTGATAATTTCATATTCCACATTGGGATGGTTGAACTGATAAGCTATTGGAAAGTAGCCTGTCCGCCAAAAGTTATTATAAGACCTCACTTTCTTGATGAAAAACAGATTGCATGGTGGAAAAAATTATACTATCACGGTCTTGGTGAATTTTTTTACCTCAATGGCATTACTGCATATGAAGACACTTTTATGACGATCTTTTCTGAAGGTAACAGTCAGGAATTGTCAACTATTAGTTTGGATACTTCAAAAGTTATTGTTCCCATTGGCGGCGGTAAAGATTCGGTTGTTACACTTGAGCTGCTAACTCGAGCAAATATTTCAATAATTCCGATGATTGTAAACCCTCGTGATGCGAGTATAAAAACCCTCGAAATTGCCGGTTATAACTTAAATCAATCTATTGTTGTTAACAGATATATTGATGATAATCTACTGAGTCTTAATAAACTGGAATTTCTAAACGGACACACACCATTCTCAGCATTATTGGCATTTACCGGAGCTCTTTGTAGTGCGCTATCGGGTATTGCAAATATTGCTTTATCAAATGAGAGCAGTGCCAATGAGAGTACGATTCCCGGAACAAAAATTAATCATCAGTACTCAAAAACATATGAGTTTGAAAATGATTTTAGTTGGTATCTTAAAAAATATATTCATCCTGAAATTAAGTATTTTAGTTTTTTACGTCCTGTAAATGAGTTACAAATTGCCAGTTTGTTTGCCCGATTTCCACAGCATTTTTATAGTTTTAAGAGCTGTAATGTGGGTAGCAAGACTAATATTTGGTGTGGAAAATGCTCCAAATGCCTTTTTACTTACATCATCCTCAGCCCATTCATAAAACATGATATTCTCATCAATATTTTTGGTAAAGATATGCTTGACGACATTAGACTTAAAGAAATATTTGAAAAGCTAACCGGTATTTCCAATGTTAAACCATTTGAATGCGTTGGGACTCCAAACGAAGTAAATGCTGCGTTACATAATTATTTAGAGCAAAACAATAAACCATTATTATTGCAAAATATTAATCTAAATACTCTGCCAAAATCAAACTTTACAAATCTTATTTGCAGCTATAATAATGAGCAACTAATTCCTAAGAAGATAGAAACTATACTTAAAAATGCACTTAATGATTAAGCTTCTCACTTCACTTTTTATCAATAATCATAGAGTTCTAATCCTTGGCTTTGGCAAAGAGGGCAAGTCAACCTATAATTTTATTAGGAAAAACTTTGCATATATTACTATTGGAATTGCTGACTTGGACATTAATATATCTGATGATATCCTTTTGGCAGATGACAAAAAGACAGATATTTATTGCGGAGAAAATTATTTGGTTTGTTTAAAAGATTATAACATAATAATAAAATCCCCCGGTGTAAAAATGGGAAATATAAGTTCTTCAATATTGCAGAAGCTAACATCACAAACAGATTTGTTTCTGCAATGTTATGCAAATCAGATTATTGGAGTAACAGGTACAAAAGGGAAGAGTACAACAGCTAGTTTGATAGCACATGCTATTAAAGCTGATAATAAAAAAGGATTATTGCTGGGGAATATTGGAGTACCTGCATTCGACATGATTAACAAGATTGATAGCGACACAATAATTGTATATGAACTATCGGCTCACCAGCTTGAGTTTGTACATAGCTCACCACATATTGCCGTGTTACTAAACGTATTCCCGGAACATCTTGATTATTTTAATAAGCTTGAAGATTATAAGCATGCTAAATTTAATATTTTAAAGTTTCAAACAAAGAATGATATATTAGTCTATCACCATTCACTTGCTGAAAAAATACAAAAGTTTAAAGAAGAGACTTCAAATATCAATACCCATGAACATCAACAATTTGTTGAAGTTTATATTGGTGATTATAAATTTAATACAAAAAATACAGCACTTATTGGCAACCACAATATGGATAATATCAGTATCGCCTTAGAGGCTGCCAAGATAGCCGGAATAGATATTGACACTGCCATTAATTCCTTGTCAAATTTTAAAAGTTTACCACACAGGTTAGAATTTATAGGCATGTTTGGTGGCATAAAATTTATTAACGACAGTATTTCAACAATACCACAATCAACAATTGCTGCTGTTAAATCACTCAAAGGTGTTGACACAATCATTCTTGGTGGTTATGACAGGGGGCTCGACTATGCAGATATGGTAAGATTCTTAAGCAATTCAGAGATCAGAAACTTTTATCTGCTCGGAGAAGCCGGTGATAGAATTTATAGCTACTTCCCGAAAGATACTGATAAAATACTGATGAAGATATCTTCTATTGAAAGTGCATTTAGTACAATAGTGAAGCTTACAAAAAAGGGAGGCACTTGTTTACTGTCGCCGGCAGCCGCAAGTTACGATCAGTTTCATAATTTTCAACATCGAGGCGAAGTATTTAGTTCGTTGGCAACAAATATTGGATAGCTACATTAAACCTCATCGGCGTACAAAATAAATTCAATTGTGATACATTAATTATTAATGATAATGTATTAATATAGTACTTTAGCAAAAAATATTCAAAATTATTTATGTTAAAAAGTTTATCCATAACAAATTATGCGTTAATAAAGCATCTAAATATTAATTTTGAAGATGGATTTTCGGTTATCACAGGTGAAACAGGAGCAGGTAAATCTATTATCATTGGTGCGCTTTCGCTAATATTGGGCAAAAGAGCCAACTCTAATGTACTGAAAGACAGCTCAAGAAAATGTATAATTGAAGGTGTTTTTGAAATTGAAAGCGTACTATTACGCAATCTTTTTATTGCGAACGATCTCGATTACGACAACCAAACTATTATTAGGCGCGAAATACTGCCTTCGGGTAAATCAAGAACATTTATTAATGACACTCCCGTAAACCTGTCGCTGCTTAATAGTATTGGCAACAAGTTTGTTAACATACACTCGCAACACCAAACTATTAATCTCTCCGACTCTTCATTTCAATTAAGCGTACTTGATGATTTTATAAATAAGCCAAATCTGCTTGGTGAATATCAAGAAAATTATACTGCTTATAATACATTATCTTTAAAATTAAAAAACCTAATTGACGAAAATGATAAAGCAGTTAAAGATGAAGACTATTTTAACTTTCAGTTTGCAGAATTGAATAATGCATCGCTAAACACAAAAGCTGTACTTGAACTTGAGGAACGCCTTCAGTTTCTTGAACATGCGGAAGAAATTAAAATAGCACTATCGAAAACAGAAGCCATACTGAGTAATAATGAAAACCCTATAATTGATAATCTGCTAACTATTGAAAAAATATTACAAAGTATAAGTCATTATTTACCTGAT
>CAZGWS010000124.1:7779-9136 GCA_964528805.1 uncultured Lentimicrobiaceae bacterium
TATTTTTATTCAATGCAAACCTTGGCACTAAGGAAGGTGAGATTAGCAAAATCGCTTCCGGTGGAGAATTATCGCGATTGATGTTGGCAATTAAATCTTTGATAAATAAAAAGCAGATGTTACCTACCGTTGTTTTCGACGAAATAGACTCAGGCGTATCAGGTGAAATTGCCGGAAAAGTTGGTGGTATTCTAAAGAAAATGGCTCTTAAACATCAGGTAATTTCAATATCACATCTTCCCCAAATTGCATCAAAAGCGCATCATCATTATAAAGTTTATAAAGTAATAGAGAATAACACAACTTTATCAACAATAAAAAAGCTTAGCAGTGAAGCACGAGTTGAAGAATTGGCCGGCATGTTGAGTAGCGAAAAAATAACCGCAAACGCCTTGGATGTTGCGCGCGAATTAATGCAGCAATGAAATAATGTAACTTAAGACTAATTGTAACTACCTGTGTCAGGGCGATAAATAGTCCACCTCTTGTCGAAGCCCATCTCGTGCGATTTAAACAACCGTTTGTTATTTGAAGCAACTAAAAAACGAAATGTCTTAAATGGATACTCTCCATCCATAAGCAAAGACTTAAAATCGATAAATGGGACTGTAAATTTAGCACTTACTCCGGTACTCAACTTAAGTGGGACGCTATTATCATTCACTATTTTCTGTAACGAGTAATAATTGAACTCGCGCTTTTTGGAAATAACTTCTACTTTTATATCGGTGATTATTATATCTTTATTTGCTGTTATGCTAACAATTGCGGCACTTATATCGCCTTGATTTTTTTCAATGTAGATATTTATATTTAACTCAGGATAATGCTGCTGTGACAATAAAAATTGCCGAATCCTCTTCTTTTTATAATTATAAAAAGCAATCGTCAGAACCATTAGTATGGTAATCACAATATATGTTATAGTATTTTCCATGAAGTGCAAATGTACTAACTTAGTGTTTATTTGTGAGGTTATTTGCAAATAATAGTTCCATTTTAATTTAATAATAAAAGAAATATTGTCAGGCATAAATTGTGTTACATAGCACAAATTAGAAAACATTTGTGTATTTGCACAATTATTGGTTTTGAATAATACGATTAAATAAAATTTCCAGCCAAATTGCAGCATCTTTGTGTTATAATAGTATCTTTACACAAAGATATTATAAGCAATGACTAATAAATCAACTACGAAAATTATACCCATTAAAGCAGGAGTTGGAAATTGTTTTTTAGTTATCCAAAACAAAATGTTTTTTCTGATTGACACCGGTAATGCCGGTAATGAAGACAAAATTATTTCTGCTATTACCTCACGAGGGCTTAAACCCAACGACTTACAATTTATTTT
>CAZGWS010000125.1:0-1234 GCA_964528805.1 uncultured Lentimicrobiaceae bacterium
TTTTTAAAACTATGGATGAAAACTATTTTCCTGCAAATAGGAATTCTTCAATTCCTTTTACCGCTCTAAATCCATCAGCTATAGCTGAAATGGCATCAGCCGTTCTATTAACGGCATCACCACCGGCAAATATTTTGGGATCGGTAGTTTGCTGCATATCGTTTACAACAAAACGCCCACGTTCTTCTTTGATTTTTTTGGAATAATCCTCAAGGAAACTAAAGTCGCCTTGCTGACCAATGGCACCCATTAGGGCTGTAACAGGAAGAATAGTATTGCTACCTTCAATTGCAACTGGTTTTGGTCGTCCGCCTTTATCGTCGGCAACCATTTTAGCCATTAGATATTCAACGGATTCAATTTTCCCATTTTTATCTTTGTGAACTTTAATAGGAATAGCTTGAGGAACCATTTTAATGCCCTCATCTTCAGCGCCTTCAATTTCTTCCCAATCGGCAGGCATATCTTTAACCCTACGACGATAAAGAATAGTAACATCGGCACCCATACGAGCACTAACACGAGCAGCATCGATAGCAACATTGCCGCCGCCAATCACGGCTACTTTATCCCCAATTTCAACAGTCTCGCCTGCATTAATCATGTGCAGATAATTAACTGCCTGCATTGAGCCTTCAGCATCTTCGCCATCAATTCCCAATTTCCATGCTTTAGGGAAACCTACTCCCATAAATACAGCATCATTTTCTTTGTAAATTATATCGAAAGAAATATCTTTTCCAACTTTAGTATTATAATTAATCTTAACACCAATTTTCTCGATATATTCAATTTGTTTATCAAGACTATCAAGTGGGAAACGATATTTTGGAATGCCATACATGGTCATACCACCTGCTTTTGCATTGGCTTCGTAAATTGTAACATCGTAACCCCGAAGAGCAAGATAGTAGGCTGCGGTAAGTCCTGAAGGACCTGCTCCAACAATACCAATAGTTTTACCATTGGCCGGGCGAATTTCAGGATTTACGATATCGTAAACCAAATCGGAAGTAGCTGCTGTTTCGGTAGCATACCGTTTCAGCCAACGTATGGCAACAGAATCACCACGAGTGGAAATGGCACAAACATCTTCACATCTGCGAGTACAAACTTTACCACACATTTCCGGTAACGGGTTGTTGTCGTATATAATTCGAAGAGCATCAGCGTCGTTGCCTGTAGCAATTGCGTTAATATATTCCGGTATGTGCATATGCTCAGGACAAACCTC
>CAZGWS010000125.1:1334-9098 GCA_964528805.1 uncultured Lentimicrobiaceae bacterium
ACAAAATTATATTCTTTTGTCAAGCCCAAGCTTCCTGTAGGACATACTTCAACACAAAGTGCACACCAGCAACAACGACCATTGTCAACTCTTGGGCGCAGACCTGAATCACCTTTTCCACCATCATGACCCTCGATATGAATCATATCGATAGCGGCATTTTGACAAATGGTTGAACAGTTTCCACAACCTATACATTCATCAAGATTGTTATAATGAAGACCTCTGTAGCGGTCGGCTGCTTCAAGTGATTTTTTAGGATAGTTTATTGTATGAGGCTTTTTGCCGAACTGTTTTAGTGCGGTTAAAGGCTTTAGTGTATCTTTTAAATCGAAAAAACTCATTTTTCTATTATTTATTCTTAACGTTCAATTTCCGGAGGACAAGTTCCCAGGCTATTCATTATTGCTGAAACATCAGCTATATTAGCACCCTTAAGCACATCTTCAAGAAGAGTGATACCATGAACATAAGCTGCTCCGCGCAGATGTACCCTTCGTGGTTTATTACCCCCGTCGCTGGCAACATATAGACCGATTTCACCTCTCACAGATTCCGTTCTTACATATGCATCACCTTTGGGGATAGTCCATTTTTGAGGATTAGGAATTTTGTTATAAACAGGGCCGCTGGGCATATCAGCAATTACCTGACGGATAATGCGAATTGACTGTCTTGCTTCCTGGCGACGAACTAGGGCTCTTGCCCAGATATCGCCACCTTCGGCAGTTGGTACTTCAAAATCAAGTTTATCATAAACTTCGTATGGATCGTCGATACGAATATCACTTTTAATGCCGCAGCCACGAAGTACTGCCCCCACAACACCATGTTCAATGGCAGTTTCTTTATCAACAATACCAATACCCTGAGTACGTTTTTTAAATATGGCATTGTTAAACATAAGATCATCAAAATCACCGAGGCGTTTTTCAATATAACTCATTGTTTTAAGAACTCTTTGCTCAAAACCTTTAGGTAAATCACGACGTACGCCACCAGGCCAGATATACATATGATAAACCCGTCCACCGGTCAACTCCTCAAAAAGGTCAAGGATATAATTACGATCGCCTACACTCCATTGTCCCATAGTATAAAGCCCTAACGAACCATTCTGACCTCCATACCAAAGCATAAAAGAAGCCAGACGAGCCATTTCGAGAACCATTACTCTTATGTATTTTGCTCTTTCCGGGACCTCACGACCTTCTATTTCCTCAACGGCACGGGCATACGATTCCTCCATCGGATCGGTTTCGGGCACGCAAAAACGGCACATCAAAGTAAAACTTTGAAGCCAGTTGCGTTTTTCCTGAAGTTTTTCAAATGCCCTATGCAAATATCCAACTTCCGTTGTGGCTTTTATGATAGTATCTCCTTCCACTTTCAATCGAACCATCATATTTCCAGTAATGCCCGGATGCTGAGGACCGAGATATAATGTTGTGGCTTTTTCTCTCATTATCTTGAATATTTTTTTGCAAAGTCAGGAATTTCTTCACGTGAACGTTCTATAATTGCTTCTCGAACATCCATGGCATCTTCACGACCCGGACGGTGGAAAAATGTTTCTTCGGCATAAGCCTCGGTATCAAAATCACGACGCATAGGAGGCATTTCTTTCCAGTCTTCCAAAACAAATTCGTCCGGAGCTTCAAAACCCTCAAACTGAATACCGTACATTTCACGAGCTTCTCTTTGATATGTATTGGCTTGACGCCAGATGCCCTCTATATTTGGCATCAAAGGATTTTCTCTATCGACACGTGCACGAATAAATATTTTCATTTTATCCTTTGGCGACCAAACAATATAAATTAGCTCAAATTCACCTTCTTCAAGCCAATCAACAAAAGCTATATGGCTAAGATGGATATAACCTTCCCCTTTTAGATAGTTTAACACCGATGGAACACATTGTTTTTTTACATAAAAATCAAGGCGGTTGCCCACATAATCCTGTTCACGGGCATCGGGATAAGTGCCTTTGATGGCTTCTATTAAATTAGATTTTATCTTTTTCATTTTTTCCTTTTAGCGGTGATTACCAGTTGTATTCAGGCATAACCCAGTTAGGAATTATCTTTTTCTGATTTACCCTATACCAATCGAGATTCTCTTTGTATTTTGCTGCTCCATTGGCTTTGCCTTCCGCAATAATTGATTGGAGTTTAACAATACCGGATATAACAGATTCCGGACGAGGCATACAACCATTTATATAAACATCAACAGGAAGGTATTTATCTAAAGCCTTAATTGTGTTATACGAATCGTAATACATACCACCATTTATAGTACATGATCCAAACCCTATAACATACTTAGGGTCTTGCATTTGTTCGTAAACACGAATTACCCTTTTAAGAGTTTTTGTAGTAAGATAACCGGTAATTAAAAGAACATCGGCTTGGCGAGGTGTTGCTGCGCCTCTTATTCCAAATCTTTCGGCGTCGTATCTGGAAGTCATGGTTGGAGGGATTTCTATAGCTCCACAACCTGTTCCATATGCCAAAATAAACAGCGAATGTTTTCTTGCCCAGTTTTGGAAAATATCGACTATTTTTTGTGAATTTTTATCGTTTATCATTTTTCTTTTTTTCTAACTGTTTAAAACATTAAACAAACAATGCATAAAGAATTGCGAGTAAACCAAAGAAAGTTGGCCATCCCCAGAAGAATTTTATTGCTTGTTCAGTACGATAGCGAGGACTTACAATTCCGTATAGAACAGGAATCATGTAAAGAGTGAAAGTTTTTAATACCAAAATGATTAAATTATCGGCTCCACCCATAAACAAATCAACATAAAGTGTAAGTTTTACGAATGCAAATATCGAACCTGATGACATCATGGTAAATAGGTATTTCCCTCCGTTTTCTGATATTGGTCCTGATGCTAACTCTGTTGGAGCACCAACAATATCAAATGGAGAGTATCTAAACATACCCAGCATTGCCATTAGGGCTGCAATAAATGCAAAAGGAGATGAAAACATCATCCAAATACCGGTTTCGGTTTGGATATGCATAATACCAACAATAGAAGTAGTATGGAACTGAACCATAAGAGCCACGAGAGCCATCACCCATGGTATTTCAAAACCAACCATTTGCGATAGTCCGCGTGTTATACCTATAGCAGAATTAGGGTTTCCGGTTTGTCCGGCACCCAAAGCCATCCCCAAAGGACCCAATACCATTATATAAAGTAGAAATATAAGATCGCCACTAAAGTTTAAATTTTCAAACCAACCGCCTCCATTTAAAACGGGAACAATCATTAACGAAACAATTGAAGAAACCATTATGAATGCAGGTCCAAAATGCTGCATAATACCATGATTGATTGCTGTGGTTTTACCGGCAAGTTTAAAAGCATCAATAAAGTTTTGATACCATGGGGGTCCCATTCTATTGTGAATTCTTGCGGTTATTTTTCTAACAATACCACCATACGACATGCCTACTGTAAAGGCTAAAATTATGGTTGCTATTGCACCTAATATATTTAATATTAATTCCATTTGTTATTATATTTTATAATCCAAACAAAGTGTTTTTAAACAACAGCAGTATAACAATAAAGATTACCGCATAAAGAGCATATGTTTGTCCGTTACCTGTGTAAATTCTACGTGTAAAATCGAATATTGCTTCCAAACCGCGGCCAAATTCGTTATAGTATTTATCAATCTGACGTTTCATAAATGGCTCTACTGCCCTTAAAAACGGCTGGAAGAAATTTTGGCTGAAAGTTAAATTTTCATATTCCTTAGGTACTTCACCGGAGGAGCTGATATCTTTAGTTGTAACGTATCTGGTTTTTTTAAACCCTTTTATAGTTAAGAAAATAGCAAAGAAAAGGAATACAGCAATAATTGCATAAACCAATGGCTGAAGCATAATTTGATTTCCCCATTCGTTAAACAATATCGACATCTCCCAATATCTTCCTTGTGTAGAAGCGAAGCCGAGTTCCTGTAAGCCATTGTCGATTGGATTTAAAATTAAGCCCGGGAATACACCCAAAACAAGTGTTGCTACTGCAAGTATCATCATTGGAACAACCATCATTGCCGGAGCTTCTTTTACATGTGCCCATTCTTTTTCCTCCTGTCCGAGGAAGAAACCAAACAAGAATTTATAGCAATATAAAAAGGCTGCTGTACTGGAAAAGAACACAACAATTATCAATAGATAATGATTGCTTCCTATTAAGGATTCGTAGAGCATCCATTTCCCAACAAAACCACCCAAAGGAGGAATACCCGCCAAAGCAATTATCGACAATAATGCTGATATAAATGTCCAAGGCATTTTTCTAATTAAACCTGTTACTTCTGTGAAATTGGTTGTTCCTGTTTGACGTTCGATAGCACCAACAACAAGGAATAGGTTTCCTTTGAAAATGCTATGCATTACTGACATAAACAAAGCGGCTAACATTGCCAATGGCGTTCCAACTCCAATTCCAACAATTATATAACCTATTTGGGCAATTGATGAATAGGCGAGTAATTTTTTTGCATCATCTTGAGCAACTGCCCAAAGAGTTCCACCAACTGCTGTTATTCCACCAAGCCATGCAATAGTTTCCTTTAACCAAAATCCGTTAGGAATATAAGAAACTAAACTTACCATTACTATTATCATTCCGTAAACTCCCATTTTTGAGAGAGCTCCCGAAAACACACTAGTAAACGCCATCGGTGAATGGCTATAAGCACCCGGTGCCCAAACATGAAATGGCATCATGGCACTTTTAATGACAAAACCGATTAGTAATAAACATGGGATTAACCACTTCATTGAAAGAGTAAAGCCACCAAATGATGAAACCAAATCGCTAATAAGAACGCTATTGGTAAGAGCGTGAATAATTACAATTGCCATAAGCATTGCATAGGCTCCAATGGCACTAAATACGATATACTTAATTCCAACCTTCTGAACATCTTTTCCTTGAAACACAACCATAAGATAAGATGACCATGTCATTATTTCCCAAAAAACGAAGAATGAAATCAGGTCGCGTGAGAAAAGAATTCCCATCATCGACATGATACTTAATATGAAATTGGAATAAAAAAACCCGAGATTTTTCTTTCCTTTCATGGCTGCTACAGCATAAATTGAGGCAAGAGATCCGAGTCCGAGAACAATGATCGAGAATAAGTAAGCAAGATAAGTTACACCCCAAGATAAATTAAATCCAAGAACTTGAAAACTTATATTATGACCCACCTCAACGTTTAAAAAGAACAAAATTGTAGGTACAATCACGGAGGCAATAAAAAGAATATCTCTAATTATTGGGCTTATTTTTCCTAACAACCATGTTAGAAACGCTCCTCCTAAAAATAAAACTAATATCAAATAAATCATTTCCATTTCTTAAAGTTTATTTGGTTAATGATTGTCCTAAGGATAATACATTGTTAATATATTCCCGTGTATTTAGTAAGTCATGTGAAGCATTGTGGAGATATGTACTTACTATATCTGGATCAAAGCCAATAATGAGTATTATTGAACCAAGAATTACCATTGCAATAACAGCATTAATTCTAGGTTTTTGAACTATTATATCATCGCTTTTCTTGTAGAAATAGATTCTATTTATAACCCTGAAATAATAAACTATTTCAACAATACTTACAATTAGTACCAAGGCTATAATCAGTATCATTCCTTCGTCGGCTGCAGCTGTGAGAATAGATAATTTACTCCAGAAACCTGAGAAAGGAGGCAAACCAACAATAGCAAACGAACCAAGGGTAAAGAGCAACGATGTTAAAGGCAAATGTTTACCAAGCCCGTTTACTTCGCTAATTTTTTTCTTTTTCGAGTTAAATACAAGATAACTACCACTCAAGAAAAGAAGAGGTTTTATTATAGCATGGTTTAACATAAGGAATAAGGCAGCAAAAACACCTTCGGCAGTACCAATCCCAAATGCTACAAACACCAATCCCATTTGACCGATACTTGAATATGCAAGCATTCTTTTCAGTTTATCTTGTTTTATTGCCGAAGTTTCGGCAACTATTAATGTAATAAGACCAATCACAACCATGAATTGCATAGTGCCAGGGATATCAAATAAAGTAAATACCAAACGTATCATAGCATAAACTCCGGCTTTAACAACAATACCTGCAAAAGCAGCACCAATAGGTCCGGGTGCTTCGGTATAGGCATCGGGTGCCCATCCATTTAATGGAAAAATCTCGGCTTCAATGCCAATACCCGTAAAAAAGAAAATAAGAGCTGTTATCTTATAACCTGTAGGCATTAAATGCATCTTATCAGCAATATCTGCCATGTTTAGTGTTCCCAACTGTGAATAAATAATTGCAATTGCTATCAATAAAGCCGAAGAGGATAATGATCCCATAAGCAAATATTTAAATGACGCTTCAGCAGAATTGCGTCCGGTATAAAATGCAGTTAATGCGTAAGCAGAAATACTTGTAATTTCAATAAATACAAACTGATTAAAGATATCGCCTGTAATTACAATTCCTACAGCACCTGCTATTAACATCATTAAAAAGATAAAGTATTTTTTTGCAGGTTCAAAATCAACATTACGTTTAAAACGGTAACTAAACAGCCAAATAATAAAACCAACAAAAATCATTAAAGTGGATAGAAATCCGGTTAAAGGACTAAATACCAGGTTTATACCCCATGGGGCTTGCCATCCGGCAATAGTTTCTACAATGGTAGTGTTGGTGGTAACATAAAACAACATGCTAACAGAAGAAATCAACATAAATGCTAACACCAATCCCGGAATCAATCTTACTGATTCTTTCCAAATCATTCCAATAAGCGGAATTAAAAAAGCCGCTAACAAAGGAATTGCTATTAATAATACCGGACTTCCTACCATTTTAGATTCTTTATTTCGTCAATTTCCAATGTATTATGATGTCTATATAATCTTATCACCAATGATAAGGCAACAGCAGTAACTGCAAAACCAATTACAATAGCTGTAAGAACTAGTGCCTGAGGTACTGGATCGACCATAGGAGCTATTGATTTTTCAAAACCGGGTGAAAAGATAGGTGCTGTTCCATTTTTAACATAGCCAATACCAATAAGCATAAGGTTAATGCCACCATCAACAATGGTAAGACCAATAATAATTTTTATTAGCGAACGCTTGGTAAGTACTGCGTACAGTCCAATTAGTATAAGTAATATTGATCCTCCAAAAACACCATAGCGCAATATTTCGTATAATTCGTTATCCATCTTGCTATTCTTTTTCGTGTAAAACAGTATAAATTAAACCAGTAAGTTCGGCAGCAACTTTAAAACCAACCAAAATGTAGATAATTGGAATTATACCACCACTAAATAAATTGTTAAGCTTACCTACCGGTAAGAAGTTCTCAAGAAAAGTACCACCAACAAACAAACCACCTAAGCCGAACAGAACGAAAAATATTCCGGCAAGGGATTCAATATAAGAAAGCACATTGTGACTTACTGAGAAGTTGTCGTATGCCAATAGCATCAACAAAAATCCGGTAGCGATGATGGTGCCACCCTGAAAGCCTCCACCCGGCGATAGATGCCCATGAATAAATACATAAACTCCCAGTAGGATGATAGCAGGAAATAATAGTTTTGAACCTGCTTTAACAATGGTGCTCGAAGGAAACAATACTGAGCGAGTTCCCACATGATGCCTCTTTTTATATAGGATTCCTCCCAATGCTGTTGCCGCAAGAAACAATACTG
>CAZGWS010000126.1:0-9058 GCA_964528805.1 uncultured Lentimicrobiaceae bacterium
GCCATGTACATTGGCGACGTAAATACTCGCGGACTTCACCACTTGGTTTACGAAGTTATCGACAATTCAATTGATGAGGCTCTTGCCGGATATTGTAGTGAAATTGATGTAACAATAGAAAAAGATAATTCAATAACAGTAATAGACAACGGGCGAGGCATCCCAACAGGCATACACGAAAAAGAAAACCGGTCGGCACTTGAAGTTGTAATGACAGTATTGCACGCCGGTGGTAAGTTCGACAAAGGCTCTTACAAAGTTTCAGGAGGATTACATGGCGTTGGCGTTAGTTGCGTAAACGCTTTGTCAGAAACCCTTGAAGCCACAATCTATCGTGAAGGGAAAATTTTTCAACAACAATATCATCGCGGAAAACCTACCGAAGATGTAAAAGTTGTAGGAGATTCTGACAAAACCGGAACTAAAATTCATTTCATCCCGGATGCAACCATTTTTATGGTCAGCAAATACGAATATTCGATACTTGCGGCACGATTACGTGAATTATCATTCCTAAATAACGGTATAACGCTAAGCCTTACAGATAAAAGAAATACTGACGAGGAAGGTAATTTTATTTATGAATCGTTTTTCTCAGAAAATGGATTAAGTGATTTTATCTCATTTCTTGATGAGAATCGTGATAACCTGACACAGAAAATAATTAGTATTGAAGGTGAAAAGAACGATGTACCTGTTGAAATAGCAATGCAGTATAACACCTCGTTTACCGAAAACCTTCACTCATATGTTAACAACATAAACACAATCGAAGGTGGTACACACCTCTCAGGTTTTAGAAGAGGACTTACACGTACACTAAAAAGCTATGCCGACAAATCAGGTATGCTGGCTAAACTTAAGTTTGACATTAGTGGCGATGACTTTAGAGAAGGTCTTACTGCCGTCATCTCTGTAAAAGTTGCCGAACCGCAATTTGAGGGTCAAACAAAAACCAAATTAGGCAACTCCGAAGTTATGGGTGCCGTTGACCAAATGGTGAGCGAAGCCTTAAACCATTATCTTGAGGAAAATCCTAAAGACGCCAAAATAATTGTGCAGAAAGTAATATTGGCGGCAACGGCTCGTCATGCAGCACGCAAAGCTCGCGAACTGGTTCAGCGCAAAAATATCCTGCACGGATCGGGACTACCCGGAAAATTATCCGACTGCTCTGACAAAAACCCTGCTAATACCGAGATATACCTCGTCGAGGGTGATTCGGCCGGTGGCACGGCAAAGCAAGGAAGAGATAGAAAGTTTCAGGCAATACTCCCACTGCGCGGTAAAATACTAAACGTTGAAAAAGCTCTCCCTCACCGAATATTTGACAGTGAAGAAATTAAAAATATCTATACAGCTCTTGGCGTAAGTATTGGTACCGAAGAGGATAGCAAAGCACTGAATCTTAGTAAACTAAGGTATCATAAGATTATTATCATGACTGATGCTGATGTTGACGGTAGCCACATCGCAACACTTATCCTTACTTTCTTCTTTAGATATATGCTCACACTTATTGAAAATGGATATGTGTACATAGCAACTCCCCCACTCTATCTGCTTCGAAAGGGTAAAACCGAAAGGTATTGCTGGACAGAAGAAGAACGTGAACAAATTACTCGCGAATGGTCAAAAGATGGAACCGAAAAAGGAATGCATATTCAAAGATACAAAGGTTTGGGCGAAATGAACGCTGAGCAATTGTGGAGTACAACAATGAGTCCGGAGACAAGAACGCTAAGGCAAGTAACAATAGAAAATAGTACTGAAGCCGATCACGTGTTCTCGATGCTCATGGGCGATGAAGTACCACCGCGTCGTGCCTTTATCGAAGCTAACGCTAAATATGCAAATATTGACACTTAATAATTATATCTTTGTAAAATCAAACGTGTAGTAACATATCTGATAATTTTAGTTTCTTTAGCAAACATTACTTCTTGTACTCAACAACATAACAATGAACCTGAGGAAACATCTACCGGTGTTTATAAAAGTAACCCAGAAGTAATTGTAAGTTCCATTAAGAAAAAAAATACACAATTAGTTATTCACAACATTGCTGATTGCGATACTTCTTTCATTTATCATGCCCACATATCAAGCAATATTGGTAGCCTTGTTTACCAAAGCCTGAGTAAGATTACTCCAGTTGTTGGCAAGATTGATGTTAGCGAACCCACTTTTAACATATACTATAGCGATGTTTTTAAGCACATTAACAAAACTTTAACACAGCTTAATGTAGTATTTGATAACGATATATTCAACAATACCGATTATTACTATACAAATGGTGTTTATATTGAGCTGATATCACAATTAGCATCACACTCGCCTATTTCAAAACTTCTTGTTGGATTGGGCAACTCTCAAATAAACCTATTTGGGTTCTCACTAACGCAAAATATTTATACGCCTACAAATCCTGACATTATTGATATTTCCTTTGGCGACCGTCCGTTTTCAGCCTTTCTTACCTTAGGTCAGTTTCGAAATAGCTACAATCTCAGTAAAAAAATATCCATTAAAAGTAGCGTTAATTTCGGAGTTTTAGGTCCTGCATCAATGGGTGGATTTGTGCAGTCGTCAATACATAACATTGAGCCAATTGGATGGGCAAATCAAATTCACAATAACATTATAATTGATTACAGATTAAATATTGAGAAGTCAATAATTAGCAGCCCCCATGCCGAGCTAAATGTTACAGCCGGAGGTAATGTAGGTACTATTTTTGATAAAATTAATGGTGGGTTATTTTTCAGGACAGGAAGCTTTTTACCTGTTTACAGGGGCACTATCAACAGTAATATTTCCAAAACGGGAAGAAACAAACTCCAATATTGGTTTTTCGTGCATGGCGAAACAAATATTGTATTTTATGATGCCACACTTCAAGGTGGGATATTTAACTCCAACAACCCATATGTAATTCAGAGTAAAGATATCAACAGAATGGTTATGAGCTTAAGTGCCGGTATTGCATTGTATTACAAAGCTTTTGGTTTAGAACTTCAAGATTTCTATCTATCTCCCGAATTTAAGGGTGCATGGGATTTTCGATGGGGACGAATTAAACTTTCTTTTCAACTATAAAAATAATATGACACAAGAGAAAACAGAAAACAAGCATAGCACAAACATGGAAATACCAAAAAATGAAAAGATTAATTTTCCGGTTACATTTAACTTAAAAGCCGTAATTGACAGCTCCACTTCTGATGAAGAAAATATTACAAACCTCTCATCAATAATTGATGATCTGAAAATTAAAAACTTGTATATTGGAAATAAAAAAAGTAGTAAAGGCACATATGTCAGCTACAATTATAAAGTAACTTTACAAAGCAAAATGCAACTTGAAAAGTTATATACCAACCTAAAATCTATTCCCAACTTAAAATTTGCTTTATGATTGAGAAAATACTTGTAGTAGCATTTGGAGGAAGTATTGGTGCTGTATTACGATTCTTAATTTTTTCATTGTCTGATAAAATTAGCAGCCACAATTTCCCTTGGGCTACACTTACAGTAAACCTAATTGGCTCATTTATAATTGGGTTACTTTGGGGAGTTTTTGACAGAATATATATATCTCCAGGTATTAGGATGTTAATATTTATAGGCATTTTGGGTAGCTTTACCACTTTCTCAACATTTGCGTTTGATATATTTAGCATGAGTAAAGATGGTAACATCAGAAATATTGTAATTTATATTCTTGCTACGAATATTTTTGGCATTTCTCTTGCTTTTATTGGTTATTACCTATCAAAAGTGGGTTCTTTTTAATAATAATTACTGTGCACAGCATTGAACCATATTACAATTGGCGCGACATATACGTGTCAGCTAACGATATTAATTCACCCTTTTACAATAGGCAATACAGCGAATTCACTTTCTCAAATGCAGTTTACGATCACCTAATTCACCCACAATGGGATGAATTTGGCTCTCAAACGCTGTTTATTAAAATACTCATGGTAAACTACCAAAAACAGTATTGCATTATTGAGATGATTGGCGAGTGGAACGACCTTTTGTATAATGATATTATGTTTCTTTATAGAGATGTTATAGAAACTTTACTCCAAACCAACATAATATATTTTATACTAATTGGCGAAAATATCCTCAACTTTCATGCAGATACAAACGACTATTATGAAGAATGGTTTGATAATATTAACGATGGTTGGATTGTTGGCATTAACTTTAGAGATTTTGTTGTTAAAGAATTTGAAGACTGTAATATCGACTATTTTATGGCATTCAAAGGCAAATTTAACGATATCGCATGGCGTAAACTATACCCTGACGATTTGTTTGATAAAATTAACAGCCTGATTTCAAAACGGCTTGAGATATGAGTAGCTTTTTAGTCTTACATCCCTTACGGTAGTGCAAAAATAACTAAAACATACAACAAACTCTCAAATGACAAAAGCAGTAATTATTAAAATTTATGGACGAGTTCAGGGGGTCGGCTTTAGGTACTACTCACATAAAAAAGCCATCGAACTAAACATCTGCGGGTTTGTACAAAATAAACCTGATGGCTCTGTTTATATCGAAGCAGAAGGAGATCAGACAAAGTTATCAACTTTTATCGACTGGCTCAATATTGGTACAAAATGGGCTAAGGTAACTAAGGTTGAAACTCAATTTATGCCTCCGCTGTTTGTTGATGACTTCATAATAAAATAATTTGCAACAAACTTTTTAAAATACATGAGTACTTTCACAAAGTAATTTAGTAATTCATAAATTAGTAGCACCAACTTACACGCAAACTAAATACCTTTACACCCTAAATATAGAAAATATGAAAGAAGTAAAAAAATTTATTGAAGACAATAAGGAACGGTTTATGGATGAATTGTTTGAAGCACTCAGAATACCGTCAATATCTTCATTATCAGATCATAAAGACGATATAACTCGTATGGCCGAATATTATAAAAAAAGCCTGCTCGCTGCCGGAGTTGACAAAGCTGAAATAATGCAAACTACTGGCAACCCGGTAGTTTATGCTGAAAAAATAATCGACTCATCGTTGCCAACAGTATTAGTTTACGCACATTACGACGTTATGCCGGTTGACCCGATAGAATCGTGGATTACACCTCCCTTTGAGCCGGAAATACGCAACGGTAAAATTTGGGCAAGGGGTGCTGACGACGATAAAGGTCAGGGGTTTATGCATGTTAAGGCATTTGAATCCCTAATGGCAACTAACAAACTCACTACCAATGTAAAGTTTATGATTGAAGGTGAAGAAGAAATTGGCTCTGTTAGTCTTGGTGCTTTCTGCGATAAACACAAGGATATGCTTAAATCCGACATAATCCTTGTTTCCGACACAGGCATGATTGCCGAAGATACTCCGTCAATTACTATAGGTCTGCGAGGCCTTGCATATTGGCAAGTTGAAGTTACAGGTCCAAATAGAGATCTCCATTCAGGACTTTTTGGAGGTGCCGTTGCTAACCCTATCAATATTCTGGCAAAAATGTTAGCAGCTGTTACCGACGAAAACGGAAGAATGACAATACCCGGCTTTTACGATGATGTTATCGAAGTATCCAAAAAGGAAAGAGAGATGCTGAATCAAGCACCGATTAACATAAATGAGTATAAAAAGGCTGTGGGTGTTAAAGAATTAATGGGCGAAAATAGCTACACTACCATTGAACGTACCGGTATCCGTCCTTCATTTGATGTGTGCGGTATATGGGGTGGCTATACCGGCGAAGGTGCAAAAACTATCCTTCCATCTAAAGCCTACGCTAAAATATCTACACGTTTGGTTCCAAACCAGAACAATAAGAAAATTGCAAAGTTGTTTAAAGAATATTTTATAAGCATGGCTCCTAAATCAGTAAAAGTTAAAGTTGAATCACTACACGGCGGACAAGCTTATGGTTGTCCTATAAATCTTCCGGCATACAAAGCTGCAGAAATTGCTTTTGAGAAAGTATATAACAAAACTCCGGTACCAACACGTAGTGGTGGCAGCATCCCAATAATCTCAACATTTGAGGAAAAACTGGGAACAAAATCTATACTTATGGGGTTTGGTCTTGATGCAGATGCAATACACTCACCAAACGAGAACTACCCTGTAGGTAATTTTTATAAAGGTATAGAAACCATAACTTGGTTTTATAAGTTTTTTGCAGATGAATTGAAAAAATAATCAATCGGCACCCATAATATTATGAAACTTCAAACATGCCTGTTAACTTATTTTATTCGTGATAACGATATCGTTAGCAGCTGCGATTTTAAGCCATTACACATTAACAATGGCGTTGTAATATACGAAGTTATAAGGGTTATTTCAGGCGTACCATTATTTTATAATGATCATGTAACCAGATTTTTAAATTCAATAAAAAATGCCGGATATAATACACATCTTACAAAAAGACAACTATCTTTACGTATTAAAGCATTAATTGACATTAATATACTTTCTGAAGGAAATATTAAATTTCAACTATGCTTTAATAGTACGAAACCCGAAATATTTACTGCTTGGATATGCCCATTTCTTTATCCTGATAAACAGCTTTATTTGGAAGGTGTTTCAATGACAAAACTTTTTGCCGAACGTATTAATCCAAATATAAAAGTGTTTAATAAAGACTTAAGTCTTAAAGCAGCTTCAATAATCTCAAATACTGATGCTTACGAGATACTATTAGTAGATAAAAGCGGATATGTAACTGAAGGCAGTAGATCAAATATTTTTTTTATTAAAGATGATGAAATTTTCACACCTAAAGTTTCATCAGTACTTCCGGGTATTACACGACTTAAAGTAATAAAGGCATCAAATAATGCAAATATTATTTGTAATGAAGTAAAAATTAAAGCTATCTCAATCTCAGAATATCAAGGAGCTTTCATTACCGGCACATCACTAAAAGTGCTACCTGTAAAAAATATTGACAATACGTATTTTAGCCCCGGAACCAGTACTATTAAGTTAATAATGACTGAGTTTGAAAATATTTGTAACAAAGATATTGCAAGTTTTAAGGATATAACTCCTCCATCAAACCAGATATCATAGCTTATTTCTGCTAAATTAAATAGTTAATGCCTGCAATAAAACTCATCATTTTCAAGTCTTTGATAAAAAAGCGTCAAAGACAAGTCTTTAGAAGTTTTTGAATTCAAGGAGTTTACGAATTGTAATTGACTGATTCAAAAACGAGAATAACGCAGTATTTAGCGTTTTCTTGCAAAGACTATTTATGATTTTTTGTATTTTTACGCTCTGCAAACAACATTAATCTCATAAATTTTGACAATAATATTATTAAATAAAAAGTTTTGGACTATACTACTATTTTGCTTCATTTCTTTTGCACTATCAGCACAAAAAAAGCTACCAAAAAATTTTTGCATTGACAGTACGGAAGCAAAACTATATAACCGGTTAAACAAAATCCGCACAGATTATGGAAAACCTAAGTTACAGCTGTCAGCATCACTTAGTTATGTTGCCGGTTTACATGTAGCCGACCTTCAAGAAAACCACCCCGATACGAGCATATGCAACCTCTCAAGCTGGTCTGATAAGGGAGACTGGACACCATGTTGTTATACAAAATATCTGCATAATCCTGATTGCATGTGGAACAAACCAAAAGAGCTAACACCTTATCGTTACAGGGGTTACGAGATGGTTACCGTAATTCGTGAAAATTTTAACACAGATACAATAATCAATCTTTGGTCCGACTCAAAAGACGTCCTTGATATGATATTAACAAGGGATAATTATGCAAAAAAGAAATGGATTTGTACCGGGATTGGCATTAGTAAAAATTATATCTCAATATGGTTTGGTCAGAAAAAAGATAACATAAAAGACCCTAAAGTTTGTAATGACAAAGGTAATGAAGATAGAACAGACTCACCCATTATAACTATAAATAAACCGAACACTTACTACCTTATTTACGGAAGTTTCAACAATATGCACGATGCTAAAGAAGCATCTAAGAAAATAAAAAACCATAACTTTAAGAATATTGGTATCTTTGAAAAGAATAATAAATTCAGAATTTTTTTGGATAAGTATAGTAATATGAAAGAAGCTTTGTTTGCAAAACAACAATTAACCTACCCATATAACAAAGCCTGGATACTAAAAGACTGAATATTAAGTTATTAAACGAAAAACAAACATGTCGATTCCGTATTTAGTGATTGTAAAACACTACTTTTAATTCCGTGGTATATTTCACAACTTTTGACGGGTTGTATGCACTTCTCGACACCTGAATCAATAACTCAACTTTGCACACACAAGCTGGCTCATTAGTCCGATAAGCTTATGCACTCTCCGTCATTAATACCCTGCTAACCTCTTGGATTAAAATCTCCTAATCGCTTAGCAATAGAGCTCTTCACCAATGCGCCTTTAGGTGGTTAAATCCATTGCTGGTTTTTATATTATTGTACTGTTTTTATTAATTTTCGTGTTTCAATAATTCCATTTTTTGTTTTTAAAACTGCATAATAAATTCCTGAAGGGCAATCCATACCGTTCATATTATTACCATCCCAAGTATATTCATATTCTCCGGAGACAAGACTCTCTTTTATTATAGTATTTACAAGTTTAGCGTTAATATCAGTAATGTACAATTCAACTGATTCATGTTTAGATAGATAAAAACTTAAGTTAGTTTGCTCAACAAAAGGATTTGGGTAATTTTGATTTAGTGCAATTGAGTTCTGAGTATTAGTGTAATCTTCAATTCCTGTCATACTCCCATTTTGCTTTGTTTTAACGAGTATTAAATCATGGTCATAAGTATATCCGGTAATAATAAGTCCACCATCGTTAGTTGTTGTCAAGTTTGTGTATTTAGGGTAATCAGTATTAAAAGAGGATGTTCTTGTCCATAAAGTATCTCCTGTTATTATATTTAACTTACGAAGTGATGCATCATATGTATTATCTGTAATGACTATATTATTATCAGAAGTTTGTACTGCTGATGTTGCCCCTTGATACCAAACTTCT
>CAZGWS010000127.1:0-9053 GCA_964528805.1 uncultured Lentimicrobiaceae bacterium
ATTGTTGGAAAAAACGGAGTAGGAAAAACAAGTTTTTTAAATTTGATAATGCATCTCGAAGAACCCGACAGCGGCCGCATAATATCCGGTGACACTATTGTTTTTGGATACTACAAGCAGGAAGGAATTAAAATTAATGAAAATCAAACCGTACTTGAGGTTGTTAGAGATATTGCAGAGATTATCCCAACAGGTAAGGGGCAGAGTATTACTGCTTCACAATTACTACATCAGTTCATGTTTCCGTCGAAAGTACAAAACGACTATGTTTCAAAATTAAGTGGTGGCGAACGAAGAAGGCTTTACTTGCTAACAGTACTCATTAAAAGTCCAAATTTCTTAATCTTAGATGAACCTACCAATGACCTTGACTTATTGACATTAAATAAGTTAGAAGAATTTTTGGAAAATTTTAATGGTTGCCTGATACTTGTTTCTCATGATAGATATTTTCTTGATCATCTCACAAATCACATATTTGTGTTTGAGGGCGATGGCAATATAGTAGATTACCATAGCAACTATTCAGATTACCGATTAACGCTTGATGAAAAAGCTAAAAAGCTGAAATTAGAGCAAAATAATACTGAGAAAAAGATTAAAAATAAGAGTGTAGTGAGAACAACAATAAAGAAAAAGCTTACATATAAGGAGAAAAAAGAATATGACCTGCTAATGATTGATATTGACGCATTAGAAATGGAAAAACAATTAGCTGAAAATAAAATACAAGATGGAGATATTGATTATGAAGAACTCACAAAGTTGTCAGTACAAATTGGCAATATAATTGATGAAATTGATGAAAAAACTTTACGCTGGATGGAACTTGATGAGTATTTTTAGCAGCTTTTAAGAAAAATAAGTAATTAAATACCTAATTAATTTATTTATATTTCTTATTTATAATCATTCTTAATATAGTTTTTTCAAATTTAGTAAATAGTCATAACAAACTCTATATCTGAATGTTATTTTTTATTTAAAAGTTATTTTAGCAGGCTCTCAAAATGCCAATGAATAAAAATGACAGTTATTTCCTATTAAATATTTTTAGAAATTTTTAACATACGTTTACATTTTCATATAAATTCCTAACTTTGCACTAAACTTAAAACAAAACATTACTATTTACCAATGTCAAAAACAGCTCATTTTTTCTATATTGCGGTGATGTCTCTTATCGTAGCATTAGTATTTGCCACCTTAGTTTATTACGGTTATTCATATTACAACACAAGCATGGTAGATCGTTTTTACAGTCCTGAACATCAAATGCTTAAACCTAGTGGACCAATAGGGCACGGACTTGGCATTATTGGTTCATTATTCATGTTTATTGGTGTTTCAATTTACATGATACGAAAGAGGATGAAAATATTCTCAAGACTGGGAAAGTTAAAATATTGGCTTGAATTTCATATCTTTTTATGTACGTTAGGTCCATTGTTGGTACTATTTCACACATCATTTAAAATCGGTGGACTTGTAGCCATTAGTTTTTGGAGCATGATTGCGGTATTTGCCAGCGGAGTGATAGGGCGATTTATCTACATTCAGATTCCACGAACCATAGAAGGTAGGGAATTAAGTTTAAACGAAGTAAGGGGATTGAGGACTGATATTGGTGGAATTCTGAAAAGCGATTATAACCTTGATGATGAGAGTTACAAAGTAGTTGTTGAGTTAGCCGATAAGAAAATAGAAGTTGTTGGGGGCACTGCTATTGTAAGATTTTTTAAGAAGTATTATGCAAGCAATAGCAACTTACGTAAAATAAAAAGGGTGTTAAAAAAGGGGGGACTAAACAGTAGTGAGTATGGTCAGATTGTAAGATTAGTGAAAAATGAAATTTTGCTAAACCGCAAGATAGACAGGCTTAATACAATGCAAAACTTATTTAAGTATTGGCATGTTGTACATCTGCCATTTGCTATTATTATGCTGTTTATAATGATAATACATGTAATTGTAACAATGACTTTAGGGTATAGATGGTTATTTTAATATGGAAAAACTAATTGAAGAAATAATAACGTACGGAACGGTAACTTTCCTGATACTAATTGTGATTGTGATCTATCTATTAAGGAAGAAGAAAGCATCTAAGATCGTTTCAAAAAAAATTGAAAAGGCAAAACTTGAAGGTTTACATGAGCCTGTTTCGCTGCATCCGGTAATAGATATTGGCAGCTGTATCCAAACAGGAGCATGTATTTCAGCATGTCCGGAGCAAGATATATTGGGTATTCAAGACGGAAAGGCTACAACCATTAATGCCTCACATTGTATTGGACACGGTGCTTGTTTTCATGCTTGTCCTACCGAAGCAATAACACTTTGCATAGGTACTGAAAAACGCGGTATTGAGCTTCCACATGTAAATTATAATTTTGAAACAAACATTCACGGAATTTATATTGCCGGCGAACTTGGGGGTATGGGACTAATTCGTAATGCCGTTGAACAAGGAAAACAAGCTGTTGAGAATATTGCAAAAACGATAAAAAGTAAGCATCAGGCTGAATATGATATTGTAATTGTGGGGGCAGGACCTGCCGGAATATCTGCAGCACTTTCTGCCAAAGAAAGAAAATTAAATTTTATTATCCTTGAGCAAGATACTTTAGGCGGAACAGTTTTTACATTCCCACGGTCGAAGATAGTTATGACACAGCCAATGAATTTGGCTCTTATGGGAAAGATTAAGTTATCAGAAACAAGCAAATTGCATCTGCTATCTATTTGGAATACAGCTTTGGATAAGTACAATATAAGTATAGAGGAGCATTGTAAAGTTGAGGAAATAAAAGAAACAGACGGATATTTTACTGTTGGCACAAATAACGGCAAACATTATACAACGTCTAATGTAGTTCTTGCTATTGGAAGACGAGGCACACCGCGAAAGCTTAACGTTCCCGGTGAAAATTCTGAGAAAGTTGCCTATCGGCTTCTGGAGCCAGAAGAAATTAACGGCAAAAATATATTAGTTGTAGGTGGTGGCGACTCTGCTATTGAATCGGCAATGATGTTGGCAGATAACAATAACGTTACAATATCGTATCGGAAGGATATTTTCCAGCGTATAAAACCAAAGAATAAAGAACGAATTAATAACACAATACAACAAAATAAAGTACAAGTGCGTTTTAATACTACTGTTAAGGCAATTAACAAAGATGATGTTATTCTCTCGTCAATGATAGATAAGAACGAAGAAGCATTAAAAAACGACCTTGTTTACATATTTGCAGGCGGTGAATTACCAACACAATTTTTAAAGAAGATAGGATTAAATATCACTAAGAAATATGGTGAAGCCTTATTAAAACATAAATAAAATGACAGGAATGCAAGCACATATATTTTTGTTTAATTCTAATAGAATTATCCGTTATATTACCCTTACGTTGATTTTATTGCCTATAATAAGTCTGGCTCAAATATCACCCGGCGATTTATCTCAAGCTCACTCGTACCTCGAAGGTATGTCGAACTGCACACAGTGCCACACTCTGGGTCAGAAAATAAGTAATGACAAATGTTTAGTATGCCATACAGCCTTAAAAGCAAGGATTGATAAGAAAAAAGGCTATCACTCATCAAAAGATATAGCCGGAAAAAAATGCATAACCTGCCATAGCGATCACAATGGCATTAAGTTTAAGATGATTAGGTTTGATAAAGATAATTTTGACCATAGTCTTACCGGATTTGAACTAACCGATGCTCACAAAAAACTTGAATGTAAGAAATGCCATGATAAAAAATTTATTAAAAGTGATGAGGTTAAAAAGAAAAAGGGCAATACATTCCTCGGACTTAAAACAGACTGTTTGGCGTGTCATGCTGACTACCACCAAAAAACATTGCCATCCGATTGTATAAAATGTCACGATTTAAAATCTTTTAAGAAAGCTCCAAAGTTTAACCATGATCAAGCCAAATTTAAACTTGTTGGTAAACATTTGAATGTTGACTGTATAAAATGCCACCACAAGACAAACCTTAACGGAAAAGAGTTTCAGATTTTTGCACCACTAAAGTACCAATTGTGTACTGATTGCCACAAAGATGTTCATAATAATGCATTTGGTCAAAATTGTACTAAATGCCATAGTGAGATATCGTTTACGGTAATAAAGAATATGAGTAATTTCGACCATAATTCTACAAAGTTTAAGTTGGAGAACAAACATAAAAATGTTGATTGCAAGAAATGTCACAAAACAAAACTTACCGATCCGATTAAACATGATAATTGTACCGATTGTCATGCCGACTACCACAAAGGTCAATTTGATAATATGAGTAAATCACCCGATTGTTCCAGTTGCCATACAACACGTGGATTTAAAGAGTTATTGTACAACATTGAGCGACATAACAAAACCGATTTTCCTTTAGTTGGTGCACATCTTGCAACACCATGTTTTGTGTGTCACAAAAAAGAAAAAGACTGGAATTTTAATATTAGCGGCAAGCATTGTACTGATTGCCATGACGATATACACAAATCATTTATTGATAGTAAATATTATCCTGAAGAGAACTGTAAAAAATGCCATACTGAAGACACTTGGAAAAATATAGACTTCGATCATTCAACTACAAAATATGAATTACTGGGCGAACACAAAAAACAAAGCTGTAGAGCATGCCATTTTAAAACAAATGCAGCCGGACAAACTACACAACATTTTGGAGATTTAACATCATCATGTACACAGTGCCATGTAGATAAACATCATAATCAATTTGAGAAAAATGGTGTAACCGACTGCTCTAAATGCCACAGTTTTAATAACTGGAAAGCCGGTAAGTTTAACCATAACAATACCCGTTTTCCTCTTGACGGTAAACACGAAAAACTATTATGCTCCAAATGCCATAAAAACAAAGTAGTTGGAAATACTTCATATGTTAATTACAAATTAAATACACTAAAATGCGAGGACTGTCACTAATAATTATCGGAATTTTTACGTTATTATCTCCCTTAAATTCATTTTCAGTAAATGATTCACCGCACGGGAAAGATTTAAAAATAAGTTGTGACGAATGTCATAATTCTCAAGGATGGAAAATTGACCGAAAGACTATGACTTTTAATCATAACACCACACAGTTTCCGCTAAGAGGTTCGCATGTTGATGCATCCTGTTCGTCGTGTCATCAAAATTTAGTATTTTCTAAAGCTACTCCTGAATGTGCATCGTGCCATACTGATATGCACCAACAAACATTAGGAGAAAATTGTTCGCGCTGCCATACAACCAACTCATGGATAGTTAACAACATTACAGAAATTCATCAGGAAAGCAGATTTCCACTTTTGGGAGCTCATATTACGGCTGACTGTTACGACTGCCATAAGTCATCATCGCTATTATTATTTGAGCCACTTGGTGTTGAATGTGTTGACTGTCACCTCGAAAACTACCAACAAACTACTAAACCAAATCACATAGATAATAATTATTCTACCGATTGTTACGAATGCCATAATATTACAGCGTTTTCGTGGTCGGGATCCGGATATACTCACACATTTTTTCCTCTTGTTGGTGGTCATGAAATAGCAGATTGCGCTGAATGCCATACCGATCCAAAAGACTACACAAATATTTCACCTGAATGCATCTCATGCCACGAGGAAGACTTTAATGCTACTACTATTCCTAACCATGTTGAACTGGGTTTGTCGCAAGTATGCACAGATTGTCATAATTTAAACCCCGGCTGGAAACCTGCAAACTTCCCTGACCATGACGCTTTGTTTCCAATTTATTCCGGTTCCCACAATGGCGAATGGAACAGTTGTATAGATTGCCATAACGACCCTGCAAATATTTCTGTCTTTACTTGTATTGATTGCCACGACCATAATAAAGCTGAAATGGACGATAAACATCAGGGCATAGGAGGTTATTTATACTCTAGCGTAGCATGCTTAGAATGCCACCCAACCGGATCTGAGGATGGTTTTGATCATAATACATCAAACTTCCCATTAACAGGGGCACATGTATCAACACAATGTATTGATTGTCATACTAATGGATATGCAGGTACTCCAACTGACTGCGTTGCGTGTCATCAAACAAATTATAACGAAACAACAAATCCTAATCACATTGATTTGGGTTTGGCATCAGAATGTAATACATGCCACACAACTGATCCGGGATGGAAACCTGCCTTATTTGATGTTCATAATAACTATTTTCCGTTAACCGGATCGCACACTACAACAAGTTGTAACGAATGTCATACTAATGGTTATCCCAACACGCCAACCAACTGCGTTGACTGCCATATAAATGCATACAATCAAACAACTGATCCTAACCATGCAGATATCGGTTTTCCGGAAGACTGTGAGCAATGTCATACAACAAATCCTAACTGGACACCATCGACTTATGATCATAATCAGTATTACCCATTAACCGGAGCTCATTTAGATGTTAGCTGCTCCAGTTGCCATACAAATGGTTATCCCGGTACTCCTACAAATTGCTTTGCATGTCATGAAACCAATTATAATCAAACTACCAATCCCAATCATGTGGAACTTGGTTTGTCAAACGATTGCGAAACATGCCATACTACAGCTCCCGGTTGGAAACCGGCATTGTTTGACATACATAATGATTACTATCCGTTAACAGGTGCACACACTACTACAAGCTGTAACGAGTGCCATACCAACGGCTATCCCGGTACACCTACAAACTGTTTTGCATGTCATGAAACGGATTTTAACCAAACTACAAATCCTAATCATACTGATGCAAGCTTCTCCACAAACTGTGATGAATGTCATACTACAAATCCGGGTTGGACACCTGTTAATTTCGATCACGACCAATACTATCCGTTAAATGGGGCACATGCTCTTATTGCTACAGATTGTAATGCTTGTCATAATGGGGATTATAATAATACGCCAAACACATGTTTTGGATGCCATGAAGAGGACTATAATCAAACAACCGATCCAGCACATGCCGTGGCACAGTTTCCAACTAATTGTTTGGAGTGTCATACAGAAACTGCCTGGGTGCCATCTACATTTGACCATGACAATCAGTACTTCCCAATATATAGCGGCAAGCATCAGGGCGAGTGGAATACGTGCGACGAATGCCACACAACTCCTACTAATTACGGATTATTTAGCTGCATAGATTGCCACGAACACAATAAAACTGACATGGATGACGAACATCAAGGTGTGTCGGGTTATGTTTACAATAGCGATGCATGTTACGACTGTCATCCTACCGGAGGTGGTGGAGATAAATTATTTAAAATGCGTCCTCTAAATAAAAAAATACAGAGATAATGAGAGATACTGCACTAATATTTTTATTGTTAATTTTTGGTTTAAATTTGAATGCTCAGGTTACCACTTTAAAAGATGATGGTAAGGTTTCGTACGTTACCTCTGAAAATATATATGTCAGATTTAATTCTACAAAACATATTTTAATAGGCGACACATTATTTGTTGAAAGAAATGGGAAAGATGTTCCTGCTTTACGGGTTACCAATTTATCCTCAATATCATGTGTTTGTGTGCCAATATCAAAAATGAAGTTTGTGGAAAATAATAAAGTTACAACGAAAAAGTATCATGCAGAGGCAAAAGATGCACCGGTAGAAAAAACTGCTAATGTTGCGGCTATCACTCCGGCTGCTGTACCTCAGCAGAATAGTATTAATGAGAATAAGAGTAAACTTAAGCAGTCAATAAGAGGTCGTTTATCAGTTGCATCATACTCAAACTTTTCTAACACAAGTGGAGGCAACAACCAACGCATGCGTTATACTTTTTCATTAAGTGCTAACCACATCGGTAACTCAAAGTTTTCGACTGATACATATATTTCATTTGTGCATAGCAATAAAAACTGGGATGAGATAAAAAGTAACATTTTTAACGGTTTAAAAATTTATAACTTAGATGTTAAATATGAGCCAACAAAAGACATTAAAATATTATTAGGCAGAAATATTAACAGGAAAGTATCAAACATTGGTGCCATAGACGGTATCCAGTTTGAAAAGACTTTTCATTCGCTTTCGGCTGGGGCATTTGTTGGAACGAGACCCAGTTATATTGATTATAGCATAGATTTTAACTTACCACAATTTGGTGCATACATAAGCCACACTTATGCAGGCAATAGCGGCAACATGCAAAGTACACTTGCTTTTGTAGAGCAACGTAACAATGGTTTGACTGACAGACGCTTTGCCTATTTACAACATTCAAACACATTAATAAAGAAATTATTCTTTTTTGCCAGTGCAGAACTTGAGCTATATCAAAATATTGATAGTGTTAAATCATCAAATGTTAATCTCACAAATCTTTATTTGATGTTGCGTTATCGTATTATTAAGCAACTGTCAGTATCTCTGTCATACAGGTCTAATTCAAGTATGATTTATTATGTAGCTTATAAAGATTATGTACAGCAATTACTTGATCAGGCAACGGTTACCGGTTATAGATTTCAGGTTAATTACCGAGCTACTAAAAATATTTCTATAGGTGCCAGAGCAAGTTACAGAAACGCAAAGAAAGATCCCAGACCCACTAAGAGTTTATATACTTATCTATCCTTTAGCCGTATTCCAGGGCTTAAGGTTTCAGCAACTCTATCGGCTACATTTTTGGAGACGAGCTATATGTCTGGTAAGATATACAGTATTGGCATTTCGCGCGATATTATTCCCGGCAAATTACAGGGTAGTGTAGGCTATCGGTACGTAGATTACAAATTTCTTGATTTTGAATCGTCGTTAGCTCAGAATGTTGGTGATGTTAATTTAGTATGGCGAATAATGAGAAAATTATCACTGTCAATGTCGTATGAAGGCATCTTTGAAAGTACAAATACGTATAATAGATTATATATCAATATAATCAAGCATTTTTAACAATCAATTAAGTTATACACTTTTGGTTGTGTAATTTTTTTCTTAGGAATTAATTACATCAATTCAGTAATAATTTTGTCTGTAGATATTCCTTC
>CAZGWS010000128.1:0-8933 GCA_964528805.1 uncultured Lentimicrobiaceae bacterium
CCCATTGATGGTAAAACCCTCCAAAGTTATTTATCACAGCTACCTGAAATTCAAGAGGATAATATGCTTTTAAATACAAACTCTGAAAACTTTCAACGGCGTACGAAGCAGAGTGTGCTTTTGAAAATGAATATCCGGCGAAACTTTCAATTTGTCGCCATACTTCATTGGTAATTTCATCAGGATAACCGCACTGTTTACAATTGCTAAAAAATTTATCTTTAATACGCTTAAACTCTTCTTTGCCTCTGTGTTTTCCACTCATAGCACGGCGAAGCACGTCTGCATCAGCAAGATCAAGGCCGGCAAAGTGATGGCATACTTTTAGCACATCTTCCTGATAAACCATTACACCGTAGGTTTCGCCAAGCTGCTCCTTCATCACGGGGTGTATGTGTTTAAACTTATCAGGATTATGAAAGCGATATATGTACTCGCGCATCATCCCCGATTTTGCAACGCCGGGGCGAATTATTGAACTCGCAGCTACTAGAGTTAGGTAGTTGTCGCATTTTAACTTCTTTAACAGACTCCGTGTTGCGGGACTCTCAATATAAAAGCATCCATTCGTCTCAGCTTTTTTTAACTGCGCTTTTACCTTGCCGTCATTTTTAAATTTATTAACCTGATGTACATCTACAGTTATGCCTCTGTTCTTTTTAATTAGCTTAACAGCATCATTAATATGACCAATGCCTCGCTGACTTAATATATCAAGTTTTTCAAAGCCAATATCCTCGGCAACATACATGTCCCATTGCGTTGTTGGAAACCCTTTTGGCGGTAAGTCGAGGGCAGTATAGCAGGTTATGGGATCTTCAGAAATTAATATGCCTCCGGCATGAATGCTCCTTTGGTTTGGGAAACCAACCATCATTGTAGCAATTTGATGTATGTGCTTGGTTATCTTATTTCGATTAATCTCGTACGATGTGTTTTTTGTAAGTCTGTCAATTTCTGCTTTGGGTAACCCGTGCACTTTGCCCAGCTCACGGTATATTGACTTTCCCTTAAACGTGACTGATGTTCCTAAAAAAGCAGTGTGTGTGTTACCATATTTCTCAAAAATGTACTTCTGCACCTTTGGGCGGTCTTTCCACGAGTAGTCAATGTCGAAGTCGGGTGGCGATGTACGCTTGGGATTAATAAATCGTTCAAAATATAGGTTCAACTCTATGGGATCAACGTCGGTTATCTTTAAACAATAGGCAACAACACTATTAGCACCGCTGCCACGTCCAACATGGTAATAACCACAGGATAATGAGTACTGTATGATATCCCATGTTATTAAAAAATACGATGAAAAACTTAACTTGTCAATAACATTCAGCTCATTAGCAATACGTTTTTTAGCCTGATCGTTATTACTGCCATATCTGTATTCCATGCCTTCAATGGCTAATCTCTCGAGAAGTTTTTTATCATCACCATGATTTTTAGTGAATGTTTTTTTATTCTTAACTGTAGTAAAGTCGAAGTCAATTTCACTACTATTTATGATGTTTTGAGTGTTAATAATAATTTGTGGATATTGCTTAAATGTACTAATAATTTCATCTTCAGCAATAAACATCTCGTCATTTTGTGCGTACATATGTGGCTTTAGCTGACTAAATAGTATGTTGTGGTCTATGGCACGTAAATTTTTATGCAGATATCTCGTTTTGTCGTTAGAGTAAGTTATTGGCTGTCTGACAACCATCTTTGTAATTATTTTATCGCTTAATGTTATTAGCTTGTGTACTTGCGATGGCTTAACGCCTATGAATTCGTTGTATTTTAAACTCTTTAATTTCAAATGGTCAAAAGGATAAATAATTGTTACATTTTTAAAAGTGGGGGCAATCTCTGGAATGTTTTGTCCATTAATATTAATGGATGACATAAACTCGTTAAGCTCTCGAAAGCCTTTGTTGTTTTTTGCAATGCCGATAAATTGCAGAATATCACAATCTCTAAACTCCATTCCGGCAATGGGTTTAATGCCGTGCGATTTGCATGTTTTAACAAAGTCAATCATCCCTGATGAATTTACTATGTCAGTAAGAGCCATGGCTTTTATGTTTAACTTTTTAGCTTCTTCAACAAGGCTGGAAATTGGATACGTTCCGTAACGAAGACTGTAATATGAGTGAGTATTAAGAAACAAAATTTAATTAATTAGTGAAATATGGTTTTCTCTGCCAAACCTTTCAGGTTGAAAAAAACCTGAAAGGTTGAATCAAATCCTACAATTGCATTATTCTATATTTTTCGATCTTTCAGGAGCTGCATCAAACCTTTCAGGTTGAAAAAAACCTGAAAGGTTGAGTCAATATCTACAATTGCTGCTTTTCGACCTTTCAGGAGCTGCGCCCACCTGAAAGGACAACCATAGCTGCTTCTAAATCAATGTGATGCCTGTGTAGTTATCCGGACTAATAATTTTTAGCTCTTCTTTCAACTCATTACTTATGTCTAAGTTGTTAATAAAGTTGTGTATGGATTTTTGAGTTATTTTGGTGTTAGTGCGAGTAAGTTGCTTTAGAGTTTCGTAGGGGTTGGGATAATGTTCCCTACGAAGGATGGTTTGTATAGCTTCTGCAATAACAGCCCAGTTGTTTTCGAGGTCTTCAGCAAGTTTATTTTCGTTTAGAATTAATTTGTCAATTCCTTTCAGCAGCGATTTAACAGCTATTAGCATATGCCCTACAGGAACCCCAATATTACGTGTTACCGTTGAATCTGTTAAGTCGCGTTGCAATCTTGAAATAGGCAATTTTTCAGCCATGTGGTGCAAAATACTATTTGCAATGCCAAGGTTGCCCTCTGCATTTTCAAAATCAATGGGGTTAACTTTATGTGGCATTGCTGATGATCCTATTTCACCTTCATTTATCCTCTGTTTAAAATATTCCATCGAAATATATGCCCACATATCTCGACTAAAATCAATAAGGATTGTGTTTATTCTGCTTAAATTTTGAAAATATGCAGCAAGGTTATCATAATGTTCTATTTGGGTTGTTGTTTTCTGTCGGTTAATTTTAAGACTATTGTGCAAAAACTCACAAGCAAAGTTCTCCCAGTCCACATTGGGGTATGCCACTTTGTGCGCATTCATATTCCCGGTTGCCCCACCAAATTTACCTGAAAAAGGTATGCTGTTTATCATTATTAGTTGGTTCTCAATTCTTTCAACAAAAACATATAACTCTTTACCAAGTTTTGTTGGTGTAGCAGGCTGACCATGTGTACGAGCAAGCATGGTAATGTCTTTCCAGTTAAATGCATTTTGATTAATTTTTTCAACTAACTCTTCAAGGGCAGGTAATAGCACATTGTTGTGTGCATCTTTTAATGATAGGGGTATAGCTGTGTTGTTAATATCCTGTGAAGTCAGACCAAAATGAATAAATTCCTTGTATTCCGACATACCTATTTCTTCCATCCACCCTTTAATAAAATACTCAACGGCTTTTACATCATGATTGGTAGTCTTCTCAATTTCTTTAATAGATAAGGCATCTGTAGGTGTGAACTTCTGATATATTTCTCTTAACTTATCAAAATTCTGAGCGATAAAGCTTTCAAGACGAGGTAGTGGGATATTACATAAAGCTATAAAGTATTCAATTTCTATTTGTACACGGTATTTAAAGAGTGCAAATTCAGAAAAGTATTCTGATAGTTCATCAGTTTTATTCCAATATCTGCCGTCGATTGGCGAAATTGCAGTAATTGAAGAAAGTTCCATTTTGTTTTTTTGTCAAAATTAGAAAATATATCTTCAAAAGTACTTAGTAAATCAAAATTAGAATAATAATTATTTGGGAACTTTTACAATTGTGGAGCTGAACGCTGATGGAAATACTGCAAAATATCCCACGGCATCATTACTTATGTTTGTGCTAACATTAGCCGGAGGTCCGCTAAACATAGGATCTTTAGGGCGTATTTCCGCTTGTAGGTCAAACATATAGTTCGCATAATCCTCTGTAATATTCGATAATATCAGTGTGAAAGTATCACCGGGTTGCAGTTCATCTTTGTTCAACATTAGCACAACTGCACCTGCTGTGTAATTTCCATTATAAAGCTTGTCATCGCTAATGTTAACTCTTGATATACTGTCAGTTATTATTTCCCCATTGCGCATCCCGTTAAACATATAGAAATTTGTTGTAGGTGGTTCCCAGGCGTAGAGTCTTACCATCCAGCTGTCGAAATTGGGATTTAATTCAATAACTACCGAGTCAATATTATCAACAAACGCTGGCATTGTCTCATGTGCTTCATAGTCTGTTGAGCCATTTATAGGAGTGGCAAGTTTTATTGAAAGATTGTATGTAACTCCCGGTATTCCAATATAATTTTGTGGAGCATGGTAATAACCCGGCATTGTGGAGTCTTCTGCAAATTGAACCTGTAAATTGCCGTCATCAACAGTTACGACAGCACCGATTACTTCCGGTGGCGGTTGATTTGCAAAATAATCAGAAGTTTTTGTCAGCCGTATATATTGTTCACCTTTCTGTGTTGTAATAACTCCGGTAACGGCAAGCCGGGTGTAGGTTGTGCCTAAATTTATATCCATCTTTTCTGTACATGAGTTTAGTACAATTACCATAGGAAGTACAATCAAAAGAAAGGTAATAAATTGGGAAGTTAAATGTCGATAATCATCAATAAACGATGCTATACTACGGTTGGGATTACATTTAAAATACCTGATGATTCTGTATTTTTTCATAATTAAAATTTAAAATTGTAGGTGAACGATGGTATTATGCCAAACAAATATGTTTTTTCAGCGTAAGTAATATCTGGATTATTTGGTTCACTTTTAAAGTTTATCATGTACGGATTATGACGGTTGTAGGCATTGTAGATAGAAAAGTTAAATTCATTATGCCATTTTCTATTTGGTTTATTTTCAGGTTTGTATGTAACTGATAGATCAAGGCGGTGATAATCAGGCATTCTGTAGCTATTTCTATCAGAATATACAGGAATTATTGTATTATCATATTCAAATCTTCCAACCGGAAATGTTACCGGCTGCCCAGTTGAATACACCCAAGTTGCGCCAAAACTAATATGATTATTAAGTATGTAGTTTACTACAATTGAGATGTCGTTAGGTCGGTCGTATGGTGCAGGGTAAGGCTTGTTATTGTTAATGCCGTTTATTTTTCTAATTGTTTTTGAGTACGTGTAACTTGCCCAACCTGATAACTTGCCACTGGTTTTTTTTATCATAAATTCAATTCCGTAGCTCCAGCCTGTGCCGCGTAACATCTCTCCCTCCATATATTTGTTAAGTAGCAAGTTGGCATGATCTTTAAAGTCGATTGCATTGTCAGTTATTTTGTAATATGCTTCCGCAGATGTCTCAAACATGCCATCTTTAAAATTACGAAAATAGCCAAGAGCCACCTGATGCCCAATTTGGGGTAAGATATTAGGGCTGGCAGGAAACCAAATGTGCAGTGGGGAGCCGGCTACTGAGTTTGATGCTTGCTGTATGTACTGTATGTTTTTTGAGTAGCTTGCTTTTACTGATGAGGTTTCGTTAATAATGAACACAACTCCCAATCTGGGTTCGATACCGGTGTAAGTATTAAAAAAATTTCCTTTGTTATATGTTATTGAATCAAGAACTTCCCCGATAGCATTATAATTAAAAATAGTAGCCGGACCAATGTTATTAAACATACTTAATCTGATACCATATTTGAGAACAAATAGTGAGCTTATTTTTTGTTCGTTACCAACGTATATTGCACTCTCTAAGGCATAGTTGTTTGGTAGCGAGTATTTTGTGATAAACGACTGCTCGCCAATGCCTTCTATCGTTCCCGGAAAAAATGTGTGATGTAGCATCGAAACTCCAAAAGTAATTGTGTTATTTGAACTAAAGTACCAAGTAAAATCACTTTTTAAATTATAATCGGTTAACGATGAACCCCAGTTAAATGCACGTTCATTACCTTCGGGGATGCCTAAGTCGTAGTTAAATTTGCTTGCAACAAAGGTGAAATTTGAAAATAGTTTTTTATGGAAAATATGATTCCATCTTACAGTACCTGTTGAGTTACCCCATTTCATGCCGAATATGCCATTCTTAAAAACATCTTTTCCCGTGTAACCTGATAGAAATACCCTGTTGTTTTTATTGATATTGAAATTTACTTTACCGTTAAGATCATAAAAGTAAAGTTTATTTTTTCTAATATTATCGTTGCTTGACAGTAATAAAAATAAATCAGCATATGATCGGCGTGCTGCAATCATAAATGAAGCTTTGTTTTTAACTATGGGACCTTCAAACATTAACCTACTGGAAATTAGTCCTATGCCACCATTACCACGAAATTGCTTTGCATTCCCTTCCTTCATTCTAATGTCTATTAATGATGCTAACCGACCTCCATATTTTGCCGGTAAATCGCCTTTGTAAAGCTCAACACTCTTAACAGCATCGTTGTTAAAAACCGAAAAGAAACCCATCAAGTGTCCTGAGTTATACACAACAGCTTCGTCAAGGAGTATAAGATTTTGATCGGGACTACCACCCCTTACGCTTAACCCCGATGAACCTTCGGCAACAAATTTTACACCCGGGAGTAACTGCAAGGCTTTTATTAAGTCAACTTCACCCATCAACGCAGGTATCGACTGGATAGTTTTGCTGCTCATTTTATTCACACTCATCTGTACATTTCTAATGTTGGAGTTTTTTAACTTCTCAGTAATAACAACCTCATTTAGCTGCTTACTCGAACTAATCATTTCAATATTTATAGTGGTGTCGTTATTTAGATTTAAACTGATAAGTTTATCGGTGTAGCCAAGATATGAAAATACAATCTTATAACTATCTGAAGGCATGCTAATTGCGTAGTAACCATAGTTATTTGATGCCGAACCGGTACCCATGCTTTTAATGTAAATTGTGGCTCCTGGTAGTGATTCTCCATCTGTGCCGTCAGTAATGTAGCCGCTAATAGTAACCTGTTTTGCTACTTGCGCAACAGCATTGTTGGCAGTAGTGAGTAAGGTAACTAATAAAAATAGTAATAATAGTTTTGCAGGTTTATTTGTAATTTCTTGTTTCACTGTATTCTATGTGATATTTTTTTATAAAAAATTATAATTTCGTAGTCATTATTTTTCAATGTCAACGGGCTATATGCGTAGTTTGTATAACAAATTTTGAGCAAAAATAGTATTTTTAACTGTACTGAAAACTAAGGCACAATATTTGAGCGAGATAATGGCAAAAACTATTATTTTGCATGATTTACCCACCATAAAGGATGAAAAGCGTAAGTTTGTTTTAGCGTTGACAATTCCTGCTATTTTATTATTTGTAATGTGGTTGGCAAAAGCTATTGAGTACGGATTTGATGTTAGTTTTGTTAGTTATGGCAATTATCCTCTTAATATAAAGGGTATTCAAGGAATTTTACTTATGCCGTTTGTGCATGGAAGCTGGGGGCATTTGATGGCCAACTCAGTACCATTTTTTGTACTATCATCGGCACTATTTTATTTTTACCGTAATATATCGGTGCGTGTACTTATTGGAATTTGGGTGTTATCAGGTGTTTGGGTATGGTTTGGAGGACGCCCTGCATGGCATATTGGCGCAAGTGGAATAATTTACGGTCTTGCCAGTTTTTTGTTTGTGAGTGGCGTTATAAGAAAAGATACTCGCCTTTCCGCTTTGGCATTAATAGTTGCGTTTTTGTACGGAAGTTTAGTCTGGGGAGCTTTTCCTAATTTTTTTCCGAAAGAGAAAAATATAAGCTGGGAGGGTCATCTCGGCGGTGCTGTTGCAGGAATTATTATGGCATTATATTACCGTAATTCCGGACCTAAACAGAAACGATATTCATGGGAATTTGAGGATGATGATATTAATGATCAAGAAGATGAACACCCATACTGGGATGTTGAAAAAAATACTTCACATACATGAAATATTTTACTCAAATGCAAATGAGAGAGAGATTTCTAATAGATTCTTTACTATTTGTTTATTAAGGGCTTACACTACCAACGATGTCCTTCATTATCATATTCCATCTGTAAGTTACTTCAAAAATATCAAAATACATCTTATTTATTAACGATTAGCTTCCGGGTATCATTGCGTTTTATTTCAGTAAAGTACTATTAGGCAGTGTCGAACTGTTTTATTATTAAGGAGGTGATTTTATTATCTAAAAATCCAGCTTTTTCAACCCTAACAGTAACGCAACTGTTTTCAATATAACAACTTCGGTATTGTCTTTGCCTATTAGTTTACCGTCAGCATATGTTTATGAAACTTATTCCGAAATACTAATGTCATATTTGCTTAAAAGTCCTTTTGCACCACTTAAAGAGAATTTTGATTTTTTAATTCGATTAATTTCAGGGTCAAAGGAATAATTGAAAGAAGTCTGAAAATCTACTTTCTCAATTATTGTGTTGTAAAATATTGCTCTCATCAAATCGCAATTGTCAAATAATGAACTTGTTAAATCACATTCTGTAAAATCCGTTTCCTGTAACTGCGAATTTTTAAAAATTGTCTTTTTGATTTTAAGTTTGTAAAATGAAGAATGATTAAGTGAACAATTCTCAATAACAAATGAAAGTCCGAACTCGTTGCAGTTTTCAAAATTAAGCCCAATCATTTTACTGTCTTTAAATTTACATTCTCTAAATGCCGTCTTTGTCAGTTTCGCTAAACTTAAATTACAACCAATAAATTCGCAGTCCGTAAATACAATTTCAGAAAGGTCAGTATTTGAAAAATCACAATTGATAAAATCACAGTTTTCATATTCTCCTTTTTTCAAATTTTTTTCCTTGAAGTCAATTTTGTTAATTTTTTTTTCTTTTATGTAAATATCTTCCATTTTCTTTTATTAATATTACTTTCTGTATGTTCTGCT
>CAZGWS010000129.1:0-7446 GCA_964528805.1 uncultured Lentimicrobiaceae bacterium
TAGCAGATTTTAAATCTGCAAATATTAAGTACGGGATTACAAATCCCGAACAGCAGAGCCTTGCATCTACATCAAACTAAACGCATGAATTATTCAGGCTAAGTGGTGATAGAATATTATCTGCAGCACCTCAAAATAATATTTAGCCACTTCCTAACTTTTCAGCAAACCCAATTTATATTTTATTACTTTCGCTCTACGCTTTTAACTCAAACTTATGAAAACTTTATTAAAACTTTTGGTCGTTATTGTTGCAATTCTTATTGCTCTCCTATTTATCCTTCCGGTAGCATATAAATCAGAGATAATAAATCTTACAAAACACGAATTAAATAAAAATGTTAATGCAACAATAGATTTTGAGGATGCTGACATTAGCTTAATAAAAAGTTTCCCGAACTTTAATATCTCGATATATGAGTTTAATATTATTGGTAAAGGTGAGTTTAAGAATGATACCCTTATTAAGATAAAGAAAATTTCGATGGCAGTTGATATATTTAGTGTTATCAATACAAATAATTATAAGATAAAGAATATCGGACTAATATCTCCGGTTGCTAACATTAAGGTGCTTGCAAACGGACATGTAAATTATGATATAGCCATGCCGGATGACATTAGTGTTAAATCAACAGATAACAAGAGCAACAACTTGAATAATGACACAGCAACCGGCTTTTATTTTGATATAAACAAATTCAGGATTTCAAACGGAGAAATAAATTATTACGATGCGAAAAAAAATATAAAGCTAAACGTTAAAGGATTAAACCATATTTTATCAGGCAAACTTAATGCCGATAAGGCTATTTTAAATACAAATACAAAAATTGCTGCTTTAAATTTATCATATCAAAACGTAGCATACATTTCAAAAGTTGCCATTAATTACAGGGCACGCATCAATGCCAATATAAAAGATGGAATATACACACTTGGCAACAATGAGCTAATTGTTAACAACCTAGCTCTAAATTTTGACGGCTCTGTTTCAAGCATTGAAGATGGCTTAAATTTAGTGCTTTCTTTTAATTCGAAAGGTAATAAATTTAAAGATATACTATCGCTGGTTCCGGCAATTTATGCTCATAATTTTAATGAAGTTAAAACAACTGGAACATTTTCGGTAAACGGCTTTGTAAAAGGAACTTATAACGATACACACATTCCTGCTTTTAATATTTCGGCAAGTGTAGAAAATGCAAGATTTAAATATCCCGACCTGCCAAAATCTGTGCAAAACATTAACATTAAAGCAAATATATCAAACAAGGGTGGTGATGCAGATAATACAATTATCGACATAAAAAAGATAGATTTACAATTAGGTGATGATCAGTTTAGTGCAAGTGCTAAGGTTAGCAACCCTTTTTCCGATCCTAAAATTGACATGAGAGCTATTGGTGATATCAATTTATACAACATAAAAAGCTATTACCCAATTGATTATTACAAAAAGCTAAGAGGAACAATTAGTTTTAATGTTAAGTTCGACGGCAGATTATCGTCAATTGAAGACAAAAATAATATCACCACCTTAGATAATGACAATAGCTTTGTTGCAATGGGCTCAATAGTAGCAAAAGGTATAAATTTTATTATAGACGAAGTTAATGATCCTATTAATATAATTGCCGCCCAGCTAAACTTCTCACCGCAATATATTGATTTGGTTAATCTCAAGGTAATTATAGGCAAAAGTGATTTGGAGGCAACCGGCAAAATCAATAATTATTTATCGTACTACTTTAACAACGGTGTGCTGGAAGGCTCACTTATCTCAAATTCAATTTATATGAATATTGACAAATTATTGGCACACTCTACAGATAAAAATAGTCCACAACTCGGCAACAACCAATCAGGTTCAACCAATAAACCACAGAATAAATCCAACTCAATTGTTGAATTACCAAGTAATGTAAACTTTAATTTAAAAGCGCAATTCAGTAAGCTAATTTACGATAGTTTAAACATGGATAATGTTACCGGAAAACTTACAATTGCCAACAATGTATTACAGTTAGATAATTTAATTATGGATGCCGTTGACGGAAAAATGATTGTTAATGGCAGCTATTCAACCATTAAGCCTGATAAGCCTGATATTGATTTTCAAATAAACATGAAAAATCTTAGTATTCCTAAAGCATATAATAATTTTGCTATCATCAGAAATTATCTTCCACTGGCAAAAAAGACTACAGGATTATTATCAGCAAATTTTAAACTAAGCACTACTTTGGACACTAAAATGATGCCAATTTATTCAACTATGAATGGCAAAGGAACTTTATCAACATCAAAAATAACTATAAACGATCTTAATTCCCTAATACAAGTTGCTGAAAAACTTAATCTTACAGAGTTTAAGCATCTTGAAATTGCCGGAATTAATATTGGGTTTAAGTTTGTTGATGGTAAACTTGTTGTTAAACCAACAAAGTTTAGCTATAAAAATATAGATGGTGAGATAGAAGGCTGGACAGGGTTTGACAAATCAATAGGATACACTTTAAAAGTAAAAGTTCCACGCAAAGAGTTTGGCGACGAAGCAAATAAATTACTTGATGGGTTACTGGCACAGGCTAACAGTTATGGCGCAAATTTTACTGTTTCTGATAAAATACCAATTAGTATTTTTATTGATGGAACAATTGATAACCCAAAAGTTAGCACCACTTTCACAAAAGAAAACAGCAAGAAAGCTGTAAAAAATACTGAACAGGTAATTAAGGAAGTAGTAAAAAATGAAAAAGATAAGTTTGGTAAAGATGCATCTGCGAAAGCCAAACAAATAATTGATGATGCCAACAAGCAAGCTAAACAGATAATAGAGGAGGCAGAAAAGCAAGCTAAACTTATAAAAGAAAATGCCTCTAAAGCTAAAAAAGACCTACTATCAGAAACCGACAAACAAGCAAAGGCACTTATTGCCGAAGGTAAAAAAAATGGAGTTATTGCCGAGATGGCAGCAAATGAAGCCGCTAAACAGTTAGTGAGCGGAGTACAAAATAATGCTGACAACATTATAAAGGAAGCCAACAAAAAAGCCGACGATATTATAAAAACGGCAAAAGCAACTTCTGCTAAATTACGAAAAGAAGCTGACATTCAAGCTAAAAAAGTTGGTGGCACAAAATAGATTATACTAATAAATTACACCCCCTAACATCGCTGCTGTCAAACCTGCCTAATATTTCAAAACTATTGTCAGTATTAACTTTACCAAGATCTTGAGTAGCAATAAATCCGCATGAGAAAATATTAGATAGATCGATAATATTAATTCCGCCCGTTTTACTACAAGGCAATATACACAATGGGTCATTAACATCTCTAATTAAAATCTGCATCCATGGTGGAGTTTTGAAAATGCCCTGACCTTTTGAGTATGCTTGCGAGAGGAGCTCCGTCATACCATATTCTGAATAAATATTTGTAACTCCAAAAGCAGTACTAAGCTTGCTGTGAAGTTCATTGCGTAAAAGTTCCTTTCGCTTCCCTTTCATGCCCCCGGTTTCCATTATCAACAATTCAGGGAAGTTAACCGGATATTGTTCTGCCAAATCGAGTAAAGCATAAGTTACACCGAGCAACAAAACTTTTTGTTTTTTCTGTTTTAATTTAAGCAGCAATGAACTCAATTCACCATACTCGTTTAAGTAAAATCCACTTTCCTTTTTTCCACTTAGGCTTATTAGCTTATCAGCCATGTGTACCAGCGATGATCCTTTTCGCTCAAGATATGATGGCAGCAAGGCAAGAACCACATAATCATTTACCGAATTAAAAAAAAACTCAAATGACTTTCTAAATGATGTTTCATACAGCTCAATATCAAGCACATAATGCTTACTGGTTTTTATGCCGGTTGTGCCACTACTTGTAAAAACGACATCCGGAATATGCTCTCCCGTAACAATTTTATGATTTTTGAAGAACTCAACAGGCAGAAAAGGAATTTGCGAATAATGCGTTATTTGGGAAATATCAACATCTAAAAAATCGACAAACTGTTTATAAATAATATTATTTTTATATTGAAAATGAAATATTTCAATTGCAATTTCGTTAAAACTCTCACTACTGTTGATGTTAAAAATCTTGTTTTTCAAAGATTTGACTTTTGGCATGATTTTTATACTTTTATGGTCTTGTTTGTAACTTTATGAAAAACATCACAAAAATACTAATTCTTCTGCTGATTGCTGTATCAATAACGAACTCATGCCAAAAATTTGAGACGTTCCCTGATGTACCTGCAATAACTTATACTAATTTTGAAGTACTGCTTAATCCGCAAACCGGCATCACCGAACGCGGTGTTCTTGTATTTTCATATACCGATGGCAATGGCGATATCGGTCTTGATAAAGGCGACACCGTCCCTCCTTTTGATAAAAATGGCGATTATTATTACAACTTAATTATTAAGTACTTTGAAAAACAAAAGGGGACATTTGTTGAAGTGCCTTTGTTATCATGGAATGCCGACTCTTTATATTTCGATACTCTTACTTTCAATTCACGTTTCCCGGTACTCACTCCACAAAGTGGTAATCAGGCTATTAAAGGAGTTTTTCAGGATACTCTATTTATTTATAACCCGATTTCAACATTTGATACAATAAAATTTAAGGCTTACATAATTGATCGTGCCTTTAATAAAAGTAACGAAATTGAAACAGGTGAGATCATCCGAGTACAGTAGTAAATATACTGATTATTAGGCTATTTGAAAAGGTTAGTCGAGTAATACCTCAATATGAAAAGGAGGTTTTTTATTTTGCACGAGTTGTATCCTGCTCAAATAACCGCCAATAACGCCCAAGCTAAAAACTATTATGCTGGTAGAGAATAGAATTGTAACTATTACCGATGTATATCCCAGCGGAACATTATAAAAAAGTTTCTGAATTACAAACTTAACAGCCAACAAAAAACTAAGCACCGAGATTATCAGACCACCATAAATCATTAATTTTAATGGAATATTTGTGTAATAATACATTAAATTAGATGCCAGATGAAAAAGCTTTCCGGCACTATACCCCGATTTATTATACTTACGTTTATTATGAGCAACATTTACAAACGAAATTTTATTTGTGTACCATTGCAGTACCTCGTCGATAAAAACAAAAGTTATATTGTTTTCAAGTATTTTTTTTACAATCTCGTAATTTATTATTCTAAATGAGGAGCCTTTATCGGATCCTTTCATAAAATATTTTGACGATTTTTTAACACTTTTGCTCATCACATTTCTAACAAGATTATGTTGTTTTTTAGATGCGATGCCATAGGTAACATCGCTGTTAGTTTTGTTGTTTTCATCTATAAGTTTGACAATCTCCTCGGGCGGATTTTGAAGATCATCATCAATTGTTATAATTTTACCACCTGTGGCAAAGGTAAACCCACACATTATAGCATTATGCTGCCCAAAGTTTTTATTTAACTTCACAGCCTTAATTAAATCAGGAAATTTGGCTTTAAGTTTCTTTATAACTTCCCAGCTATTATCGCTACTGCCGTCATCAACAAAAACAACGTTAAAGTTTTTTTTTATATTGTTAAAAACAACCACCAATCTCGAAAATAACTCTTCAATAGTTTCTTCACTATTATGTACGGGCACTACAACCGAAAAATCAATCATAAAGATATTACTTTTGTTTTGATGGAGCGAAGTTAAGATTTTTTATAGGATACAGATACATCATTTATGTATGTCTGATAAAATAACTGATGATAATATTTACGATATTCGGATTATATTGTTACTGCAATACACCACCCATAACTAAATTAGTACCTGATATCCACCGTGATTCATCTGCAATAAAAAAAACAATTGCATTTGCAACATCTTCGGGTTCGCCCACTCCCATAGGATATTTTTTCAAATAACGCCCCAGCGATTCGTCAATAATTTCCATCTGCCCTTCGCTTCCCGCTTTTTTAATTAATGGTGTATTTACAAGCCCCGGCGACAAGCAATTTGATCGGATTCCTCTCTTTACCAGCTCTAAAGCAAGCGTTTTTGAGTAGGCTTCAATTGCAGCTTTTGTACTGTTGTATAGTGCACCTCCGAAATATGGCATTTTTGTTGCTACCGTTGACATGAATACTACAGATGAATTATCCAACAATTTTTTAGTAAGCAAAATACGTCCGGTAAGCAGCACCGGCACTTCAAAATTTATCTGCATCAGTTTATCAATATTTTGTTTTCTGATAAACTTTGCCGGCGTTGGTCCAACAATTCCTGCACAGTGTACAAGTCCGTTAATTGGTGGTAAAATAGCAACAAGATTAACAATTTCTTCTTCGTTAAGAAGATCGGCAATAACCATCTTATGATTTTTCCCGGTCAGGCAATTTAATGTTTCTTTAAGTCGTGTTTCGTTACGTCCGGTAATAATTAATGTACCGCCCTGTTGTGATAATTTAATGGCCGCCTGCCTGCCTATACCTGATGATGCGCCGGTTACAAGAATAGTTTTATTATATAAGTTACAATAACTCATGGTGTTAATCTTTATAAATATATAATGGTGGGCATATAATATTTTCGGTTTGTAAAATTACACTTCCCCATGAAAGCCCCACTCCAAATCCTGAAAAAATCATAGTCAACTTTTGGTTTTTAACCTCTTCAGAAAGTTTAGCAACAACAGTTAACGGTATTGATGCTGAGCTTGTATTTCCAAAATCAGCTAACGAATAGGGAACTTTGCACGTGTCAAGTTTAAGTTGTTTTCTGATGGTTTCGTTCATAAGCTTATTGGCTTGATGAAACACAAAATAATCAATATCATCAGTAGTCAAACTAAATTCATGAAGTAACTTATTAATATTGGGTTTAACTTCTCTGAGCGAAAAGTTAAAAACCTTAATGCCATCTAAGGCAATATTAAATTTATTTCTAAATATTCCCTCATTTATTTTCTCATAATTAAACGATGTCTCTTTATCCGCAAAATTACGTATTCCTCCGTCAGGAATAATTATTGCATCATATCCACTACCATCACTTTGAAGGTTAAACATCATGGGTAATACTTTGTTATTTAGCTCTATTGCTGTTGCGGAACCTGCATCGCCAAATAATGGAAAAGCACTTTTATCTTTGTAAGAAGTGTTTAGTGTACTAATATCACCGGTAAGGAGCAGTCCTTTTTTTATTAACCCGGTTGACATCATACTGCCAATAATTGAAAGTCCGTAAACGTAACCCGAGCAGCCGAGTCCGACATCAAAAGCAATACATGTATGTGATAGTTTCAATCTATCTTGAAGTAATCCTGATGTTCCGGGAATAATATAATCTCGTGATTGCGATACGAATACCAATAAATCAATTTCAGAACGCTCCCAACCAAGTTCGTTAATCAGGTTGTTGGCGGCAACAAAACACAGGTCGGATGTGGTAGT
>CAZGWS010000129.1:7546-8814 GCA_964528805.1 uncultured Lentimicrobiaceae bacterium
TTGTATATCTTCAAACTCTTCTTCAATTTTTTTTATGAAATCTTTTATATTCATAGTAAAATGTTTTTTACAAAAATAATCTTTAATTTATAATTATTCTTTTAGTGAGGGTAATGCATGTTTGAGTTCTTTTTAAAACTCTGTTCTAAATCAAATTTTTGATGATATTTTACTTAAAAATATTATCGTTTACAGGATTATAATAGTCTATAACACTTAATAAAAAAGGCTACTCATTTTAAAAAGCAGCCTTTCATGTTTATAAATAATTACAATTATTGAAGTGTGAATTTAACCGGTAAATTATACGATACCCTAACAGGTTTACCTCGTTGCATTCCGGGCTTCCATTTTGGCATACCTTTAACAACCCTGATGGCTTCTTCGTCGCATCCTCCGCCTATGCCCCGTAGTACTTTAACATTTGATATACTACCATCCGGTTCAACCACAAAGTTAATAAAAACACGCCCTTGAATACCACTTTCTTTTGCAAGAGGTGGGTACTTAATATTTTTTCTGAGGTATGCCATAAGCTTTCCCATTCCTCCCGGAAATTCAGGCATTGCTTCAACTACTGTAAATATCTCTGCTTCATCAATTTCTTCATCGTCTTCTTCGGGTGGAACATATTCTTCCATTTCGGTATTATCATCAGCATCAACATCAATATCAATATCATCATCAATATCAGCATCATCTTCCACAATAGTTATTTTAGTAACCTGCTTTGGTGGTGGCGGTGGTGGTGGCTTTACTTTTTGCTCGGTAATTGGGATAATTTCCTCCGGAGTATCATCAACCTGACGAGATGATAAATCAACAGTTATTTTGTCATAGCTTTTGTACTCAAAAGAAGCAAAAACCACAACTAATGCTATTATCAGACCTATTTCAAAGAAATAACCTTTTTTCGATTCAAGGTCTGCTTTTTTAGTTTTTCTAGCTTCCATATTAATTGCTTTATTATTAATAATATTATTGCGCTAAATTAATAAAATCTGTTAAAATCTTTTATTTTTAGATAAATTCTTCTTTTTATATAAGTTAAATACCAGTAAACCAATTAAAATACCTACAAAGTCTGCCAGAAAATCATACAAATTTCCATCTCGACCAATAAACACATAAGCTTGTAATACTTCGGTTAACAGTGCATATACAGTTACTAACAATATTATAAGTAGTGTATTAATTAAACGTGTGTTACCCGATAAATATTGTGTTCTATATGCTATCAGCACTAAAAACATTTGTACAGTAAATAT
>CAZGWS010000130.1:0-3722 GCA_964528805.1 uncultured Lentimicrobiaceae bacterium
GTGCCTGTAAGAAAACTCATCATTTTCAAGTCTTTGATAAGAAAGCGTCAAAGACAAGGCTTTAGAAGTTTTTGAATTCAAGGAGTTTACGGATTCAAAAAAGAGAATAACGCAGTATTTGGCGTTTTCTTGCAAAGACTACTTATATGGAATTCGCAAAATGCGATAATAAACTAATTTAAAACTTCGTTTTACTACTTTATGCTAATGAGTTAAAATATAAATATGTTGCGAATTACATCAATTATCACTTTGCTGATTACCCTTTCTTTTGTTGTTAATGCCCAGTCGATTAATGGGTTTAGTGAAGATGAAACAAACCTTTATGCCATGAATAAACAGGTTGGGCAATTTATTCACCGCTTTAACATGGAGGAAGATAAATACGGCAAATTACTTTCACAAGATGATAGCCTGTACCATAATAACAGATTAAGAGAAAAGCTGCTTCCCGGAATATTTGATAAATATAATCCTCGAACGTCTGGCAATTTGAAAAAGTATTTTATTGAAGATATTACAAATAAGAAGCATCCTGTTTACCTTAATTTTTTAGATAATAATTGGTTTGCAGAAGTTGCTGCTACATTTACTACTAATAATGGTGTTGAAAAAAAAATCATTCTTTTTTTAACAGTTGAAGAAGAAAATTTAGGGTCGAAGTGGGTACTCAGCAATGTTTACTATAGCGAGTTTCATAAAATGTTCCCCAAGATTGATTCTGTAAATCAAAAAAAATTCTTTTTACATCCCCAAAGTCATGAACTCGATTTTATGAATCTCAACAAAGTTTTTGAAAACCCACAACAGATTGAATATTACGCAACTACAGACTATCAACCCGACTACCTCACTCTTTTCTTTTATTTAATTAAAGAAGGAGTTATAAAATTCAAGCAAATAGATGGTGTTAAATTTCACTTTTTTCAAATCAAAAACTGGTACTTTGAATTATCGTATTACAATAGAAATGACAGCAACTCAGGTTGGCTGATTTCTAATCTTAAATACATAAACGACAAAGATAAAAGTGAACTAATAAAAACATATAATATATGTGCAAACTAATTTGTATCAATAAAAACATCAAAATATTTTCACTGCTTATTTTTTTAAGTATCGTTTTATATTTGTCAATTACAAACTGTAATGCACAAAACAACAGCACTTTAACTATTGAACAAATTAATGATTACTCCAACCAGAGTAAACAACTTGTTAGTTATTTAGAGGGAACACTAAACTTTTTGGGTAATCCCAACGAACTACCTTCCGATAAGGATATAATTTTTAATAGCAGCTATTTAAAGCTATTTAAAAATAATAAGGTGCAAGTAGAAGACGATTTAGATGAAAATCGTGAAATACCTTTAAACAAAGACATTCAGGCATATCTTAAAGATATTGAATTTTTTTATAAAAAAGTAAAATTTGAATTTGATATTAAAGATGTTAATCAAATTGTTACAGATAGCGGAGTTATAGTTTTTAAAATTACTCTTAACAGGCATTTACAAGGGATTACTATTAGTAATGATACTGTTGATAATGACCAGCTGAGGTATATTGAAGTTAACCTCGATCCTTACCAACAAGATTTAAAAATAGCAAGTATTTACACAACCAAAATTCAAGAAAAAGAAGAACTAAGAAATTGGTGGAATAGCATGTCGCCTGATTGGAAGAACTTTTTTGGGAAGTCAGTACTTGTTTATGATACGCTATCGTTTAAAAATATTGTTTGGTTTTCTGATAGCACAATTGTCATCTTAAAATGGGTTGACAGCACAGTTGTTGATACAAATTTTATCAGCAATAGCGACACGGTTACAACAAATGCAGATAGCACATTTTTGAATTCAAGCACTACATCTGTGTTAGTGCCTGATACTATAGCTGTAAACACATCAATAATTTATAGTTTATTAAAGCTATTCCGAAATATTACTACTTTAAATATCTCTAATAACTTAATATTTAAAGATCTTACTCCGGTTTCTGAACTAACAAAATTAACATCAGTAAATATCTCGAAGACATTAATAAGTGAATTAACACCTATCAGAAATTTAAACAAGTTAGAAGAGTTAGATTGTGCCGGGACTCCCGTTACATCGCTGGAAGCATTAAGATATATTACAACTTTAAAAAGAATTGATTGCTCTAATACTTCAGTTAATAATATTGATGTTCTTTCCAATTTGCATTCACTTCACAGTTTAGATTTGTCTAACACAAATGTGATAAACACAGGCGCATTATCAAGACTTAACAATCTGGTGCACCTTAATCTTTCAGGAACCAATATTGCAGATTTACAATCGTTAAACAGACTTAATTCAATAACCGATTTAAATTTGTCGAGTACAGGGTTACAAAATTTATCTACAATAGATTCGCTCACGAGTGTCCAAAATTTGAATATCGACAGTACAAACATTATGAGTTTGGATCCATTGTCAGGCTATCACAAAATGTCGATACTACAGGCAAATAGTACTCCAATTGCAGATTTGAGTCCGTTAAGTGATAACAAGTTGTTAAAAATAATTTACTGCGACAACAGCAATGTTACTATGGAAGAGGCAAATAAGTTTATGGATGCAAATCAACAATGTCTTGTTATTTATAATTCGCAGGAACTTATTAATTGGTGGAATAAACTAAATGCCGAATGGCAGCATATTTTTAGGGATAATTATTATATCACCGATCCTGTTACAAAAGAAAAATTGCATCAGTTAATAAATCAAACCAAACTATCTGTTGCATATAATCTTAATATCAAAACGCTTGAGCCTGTTAGTATGTTACATCGCCTTGAAGATATTAATCTCGAGCACACACAAATTAATGAGCTAAAAGCGTTGGAAGGGCTTTCAAATCTTGAAAAAATTAATATTAACCAAACAAAAGTAACAACACTTGAACCCCTTTCGTCGCTGCACAATCTAAAAATCATAAGTTTTGTTGGTGATGAGATTAATAATTTAAGCCCACTAACAGAATCAAACAGAATTGAAAATATTTATTGTGATAAATCAAAAATCACAAATAGAGAAGCCATTGATTTTAAGGCGTTGCATCCTGAATGTTTGATAGTGTATCAAAGTGAAAAACTTAGGCTGTGGTGGAATAATCTTGACGCTGAATGGCAGCAAACCCTAATGAATAAATTTAATTTGGCCGAGAATCCTCCTGATGAAAAGTTACAGCAGTTAGTTGATTTAAAAGAGCTTAGCATCACAAACAATCTTTCTATCAACAACTTATATCCATTAAATATATTTTTACGACTTGAATCATTAACTGTTAGCAGCACATCAATATCAGATATTTCGCCAATAGCCACACTCACTAATATTACAAAACTTAATATTTCGAGCAATCCAATATCTGATATTGAACTAATTTACAAGCTTAGCAAATTGAGAGAGCTAAATCTTGAAAACACCTCTGTTGAAGATTTGGAACCAATTTCAAATTTGGAAAAATTGAAGTCGCTTAATATTGCAGGTACGAGAGTAAGATCACTAAAATATTTACAAAAGTTAACAAATATCCAAAACTTATATATAAACAACACTCGAATTAAAAATTTAAAACATATTGAACCTTTGCCGAGCTTAAAGTTATTACAATGTTACAACACATCAATAAAGGCGTCTAAAATAAATGATTTTAGAAGTCAGCATCCTGCTACAGAAATTATTTATTATTAA
>CAZGWS010000130.1:3822-8630 GCA_964528805.1 uncultured Lentimicrobiaceae bacterium
TTACAACTCATGCACTTGACAAACGGATTTGAAAAGTGTATATTCGCATCCTTTTTAAAAAAAGCAACTAAAATATAAAATAAAAACGAATGAAATTATCGCAATTTAAATTTGATTTACCAAGGGAGTTAATTGCCGACCGCCCTCAAAAAAACAGAGACGAAGCAAAACTTATGGTGATAGACAGAAAAAAGAAAACAATTGAGCACAAGAAGTTTAAAGACATATTAAATTATTTTTCAGAGGATGATGTATTTGTAATAAACAACACCAGAGTTTTTCCGGCACGACTATATGGTAAAAAAGAAAAAACAGGAGCAAAAATTGAAGTTTTCTTATTACGTGAGCTAAATCAGGACAGCCGTTTATGGGATGTGCTGGTAGATCCGGCACGTAAGATACGTATTGGCAATAAGCTATATTTTGGCGAAGATGAAACATTGGTTGCCGAAGTAATTGACAATACTACATCACGCGGCAGAACCCTAAGGTTTTTATTTGATGGACCCTATGACGAGTTTAAACAAACCTTACAATCTATTGGAGAAACACCCTTGCCAAAGCTACATCAACGCCCCGTTGAAGAAGACGATGACAAACGATATCAAACAATTTATGCAAAGCACGAAGGCTCAATTGCTGCCCCAACTGCAGGAATGCATTTTTCGAGAGAGCTGATGAAGAGACTGGAAATACTGGGTGTCAAATTTGCTGAAATTACACTACACACGGGTTTGGGAAATTTTAGAGCAATTGAAGTTGAGGACTTAACAAAGCATAAGGTTGACTCGGAAGAGATGTTTATAAATCAGGAAAATGCTGACATAATTAATAGTGCAAAACAAAATAAAAAACGCTTAGTTGCCGTTGGTACTACTTCAATGAAAGCACTTGAAACAGGAGTTTCTATTACGGGTAAGGTAAAACCATATTCGGGCTGGACCAACGCATTTATTAACCCTCCATATACTTTTAAAACAGCTGATGCAATGATTACAAACTTCCACCTGCCAATGTCGCCAATGATGATGATGGTTAGTGCATTTATAGGTTATGATTTTTTGAAAGAAGTTTATAAAGTCGCTATTAAAAAGAAGTATAAATTTTTTACATATGGCGATGCAATGCTGATTATTTAATCAGAATATTTCGACGTTAGTAATTAACTGTCAACTCATCTAATTAATATTTTCTAAAAATCCCTAATATTAATTTTATATATTTGCGTATGTTTACAAAGGTAAAAGCATATGCAATAATATACATATTAATCTTTGGTGGGTTTGCGGTAAACGGCTTATTGGCTCAGACGGATATTTCACCTGCTGCTATTAGTAAGGGTCGTTTAAACCTAACCAATTGGAATTTTGCCGATAGTGGGAGCTTTACTCTTTTTGGCGATTGGGAATTTTATTGGGACACATTACTTTATCCGCAAGATTTTCCTACAACCCTACAACCTAAATACCCTTATTTTCCTCAATTATGGACGAATATCTCAAGTAATACCGGTAGCTACTCTTCATTTGGTTATGCTACTTACAGGCTAATTATTAATATACAACCCACTAATGAATTACTGGCATTAAAGCTCCCCGACTACTACACATCATACAGATTATGGATAAACGGTCAGGATTTTTCTCATAATGGTGAGGTTGGAACCACGGAGCAAACATGCAAACCTCATATACTTCCTGTTACTAAATCATTTCATGTTGATACTGCCCGGCTGGAACTCGTGCTTCAGATTGCCAATTTTAGCCATAGCAAAGGAGGCGCAAGTATTGCTCCGGTTATTGGATCCGACACAGTACTTCAAACTGATCGTGAATTTGAATTGGGAATCGATATGCTACTAACCGGTGCTATCTTAATGGGTGGACTGTTCTTTTTAGGATTGTATCTTTTTGGCAGACAGGACAAATCGGTCTTCTATTTTGCAATGTTCTGTCTTTCTTATAGTTATAGAATAATTGGCTATGGTAATTATTTTTTGCATAATATTATTCCTAACGTGAGCTGGCAGGTAACAACTCGTGCTGAGTACATTACACTTTTTTTAAGTGCTTTCTTCTTTATGAAGTTCATACAATCGGTTTACCCGAAAGAAACCAATAAAATATTGGCAAATATCCTAAATGGTATATCTATTTTGTTTATAGCAATTACGCTTTTTTTACCGGCCTATATATTTACACTTACGGTAAACCCATTTTTAATCACCCTGTTAGTGTATGTGTTATACGGAAGCTACATAATAATTTATGCTACTTTTAACAAACGTCCGGGGTCTCAATACGCATTAATTAGCATAATAATACTATTTACTGTATTCAGTATAAATATTTTAAATTATTTAGGATATATTGGAAAACATCCATATTTATCTTTTTTTGGATACCTGCTGTTCTTTTTCTTCCAGTCGTTAATAGTATCGTACCGCTTTGCAAATTATTTTAAACAAGCTAAGGCAAAAGCGGAGTTGGGAGCTCGCGCTAAAGCTGATTTTTTAGCCGCTATGAGTCATGAAATAAGAACGCCAATGAATGGAGTTATTGGAATGACGGGATTACTTGCGCAAACGAAGTTAAACAAACAACAAACTGATTATGTTAACACTATACGTATAAGTGGCGAAAATTTACTGACAGTAATTAATGATATCCTCGATTTCTCTAAAATGGAGCAGGGCAAAATGGATATTGAATACCGAGGATTTGATTTGCTAACTTGCGTTGAGGAGGTTTTTACGTTGTTATCAACTTCGGCGACAAAAAAACAATTAGAACTCTTTCATGTAATTAATCCCGATGTGCCTCGATATATTATTGGCGATCCAAACAGGTTAAAACAAATACTGGTTAATCTTATTAATAATGCACTAAAATTTACACTCAAAGGTGAAATAATGCTTACGGTAAGTTTGTTGAAAAAAGCTGATGATAACTACAACATTCAATTTGCAATTAAAGATACCGGTATTGGAATCCCTGCTGATAAAATTGAAAGCCTGTTTGACTCTTTTTCACAAGTTGACTCATCACGCGGTCGTAAATTTGAAGGAACAGGCTTAGGGCTTGCAATCTCTAAGCAGCTGTCGGCATTAATGGGTGGCAGAATATGGGTGGATTCTGTAGTGGGGAAAGGTTCTGTTTTTTATTTTACAATTACAGCTAAGGAAGACCTTAAAAAAAATGTTGCCAGAAAAACCCCTGATATCGCAATCTTTAAAAATAAAAATGTCATTATCATTGATGATAATGAAACAAATTTAAAAATCCTTTCAGACCAACTTACAAGATATGGGTTTAAGGTAACAACATCGAATAACGAAAAAGGTATTCTGAGCAGTATTAAGAACAATATATTCGACTTTGCCGTTGTTGATATGCAAATGCCTGATACCTCGGGGATTATTGTTGCGAAAAAAATACGCAAACTTAAAAATGGCGTTAATTTACCTATTATATTATTGTCGTCAATACATGTGCATTTTACAAGTGATGAACGCAGCTTATTTAGCTCCAGCCTGCTTAAGCCTGCCCGCGAAACCAAACTTTTGCAAGCACTTTATAAAGCTGTTGGCAAAAATACAGACGGTAATATTAAAAGTTTACCAAAAAAAGCTCAGTCATTGCCAATGTTTGATAATCCAAATATTTTAGTTGCAGAAGACAACCTGATAAATCAAAAAGTAACTGCAAGTATATTAAAAAATATGGGTATAATTCCTGATATTGTATCCAACGGACTTAAAGCATTTGAGGCATGTAAAATAAAAGACTATAAGTTAATTCTTATGGATGTACAAATGCCTGAAATGGATGGTCTGGAAGCTACAGAAAAGATATTTGCATATTTTAATGTTACCACACGAAAAGCTCCTGTGATACTTGCCATGACTGCTAATGTTCTTGAAGAATCGAAAAAAGAATGTCGGAGTGTTGGGATGAGTGGGTTTATCACAAAACCTGTCTCTCCCGGTGAGTTACGAAAAAATCTGGAAAAATGGCTGTAGTTGCTTAATGTGATACTATTGAGGGCTACTTCAACAAGTACTTACAACCCATCAGAACTTTTTCGCATATAGGTGTGGGCTGGGAACAAAGATGGGATCGGTTACCGGAAGATATTCTAAACATACTTGATATTTTTTGACTATAAACATAGGGGACGTTGTCAAGTATAAAAAGACGGGGTTAGTAAAGGTGGAAGAAATATTGTGTTATATTTGTATTAAAAAATAAGAATATGCAAAAATTCATAATATCAATATTAATAGCCATACTATTAACGAGTTGTGGCAGTAATCCGTATTATCAAAAATCAAAAACATTTGAAAATAATACATGGGCAAGATTCGATATTCTTAGTTTTGATTTCCCGGTTAAAATAAAAAATAACTTTGATTTTTATTTAGCATTTAGCCATACAAACAAATACCTATACAGTTTTATTGATGTAAATATAACAATTTTAACTCCTGATGGCGAAGTGCGATCGCGTGAATATCACTATAGGCTAAAAAATACAAAGCTTAATTGGAAAGGAGATAAAAGTGGGGATACTTGGAATATTAAACTCCCAATAAGAAAAGATTTCCTTTTTAATAAAAGCGGTACTTGTAAGATAAAAATAGAGAATAAAATGCAAAAATTTAAGACCCTCGGAATTGTTAAAGCTGGTTTAGTTGTAAAAAAAAGTTCTTCTGAATTGCATTAGCCAACCAATATGACAGCAATCCTTATAATTAGTGGCTATAAGCCATAATTATTTTTTTTAAAAATGTAAAGATATAACTTTGC
>CAZGWS010000131.1:0-8590 GCA_964528805.1 uncultured Lentimicrobiaceae bacterium
CTGTTGTTTTTAAAAGAATTAATCAGGTTACCGGAAATGGATTTCAAACGTACTTTTACCTCCTCAAAAACTCTTATTCTTGTACCCGGCTTAGTATTAAACCTTATCTGTAACCCCGTTTGGGCAGCAATATCGAATACAGAAATTCAAGTTTTGGAAAATGATTATCAAAATATATCAAATAAACTCTATACATCACTCACCAGAAACATAAGTGAATGTCGCAGTCGTACTCGCTCACTAAAACGGCTTAATATACAACTAGAGAAACTGTCAAAACAAAATAAAAATGTTATTGGTATCTGTTTAATTCAAAACCATTTACCACTTATACAAGAGAATATTGATAACAAGGAAATTTTTTCTATATTTCAATTTTTACTCGACAATAACAATCTTCAATTAGCAAATAAACTTTTTATAAAAGCAAAAAATGAAGGTGAAAAATCACTGGTCTCAAACATTTCATTTATCTATGCGCGATATTATTTAAAACGTAAAAAATGGAAAAAAGTACTCCAGTATACTGAAGGTACTTACAATGACTTAATAGCGGATGATGCTAACCTTGCACGATTATTCACCGGCATTGCATTGCAAAAAACTAAAAAGCATCGCAAAGCCGTTAAACAATATTCAAAAATACCAATAAATTCTAAATATTATCCTGCAGCCAGGCTAAATATTGCAACGGCTTATATCCGTCAGGACTGGTGGACTGACGCACATATTAAAATTAATGAAATTCTGAACAGTAAAAAAATAAATACACAGAGTGAAATGATTAACCGTCTCTATTTAGTCTTAGGTTATTCATTGTTACGTAAAGAATTTTATCGTGATTCACGAGATGCCTTTAGAAATATTGAGATCGACAGTATATATTTTAATAAGGCACTGTTAGGAATAGTACTCACTGCAACAAATCAGGAAGATTATATAAGTGCATTAAATGCAATTAATATTTTAAAATCCAGAAATACCTATGATTTATCTGTAGATGAGTCACATCTTTTACTACCTTACATATATGAAAAACTAAATCAAAATATGACCGCTTCAGCCAGTTACATTGATGCACAAACATATTATGGCGAACGAATTAAAAATATCACCTCAATCAAGAATGAAAAACTATATGAAATTAATGCAAAAGATATATTAAACAACAATCAGCTGGAGATTGACAATAATATTGTAGATATTTCGACTCATTTTCCCGTAAGTTTTCTGGAAAACAGTACTCGTCTTGATGAATTTTCAAAATACATCTCTCAAATTAATAATGTCAGGCTAATAAATAATTATCAGGTACTAAAAAAGAAACACCATAAATTACTATTAAAAATAGTCAACGTTATTTTTGACAAGAGGCTAACTTACCTTAAAAGTTATATGAATCAATCCAGGTACGGTTTGGCTCGATTATTTGACAACAGCAATACAGCACAGAACTGATATGAAATATATCAACATATTATTAATTTTCATCTCCCTTATATTATCTGCATGCAGTGTGTCGGATAAAAAACGGAATACATTACGTGATATTGATGTTGTCAATAATAAACAAGCACAACAAAAGGTATTTATTAAACCAAAGTCCAAAGTTGATATTCGTAAAGCTTATTCAGACTATCTTAAATTTGCATCAAAAGATGATAATTCACGTTTAGATGCAATTAACAGACTGGCTGAACTGGAATTTGAATTAAGCAGTAAACTTCACGAAGAAAATGAAAACTTAAAAACTGGTGAAAATGAAGAGCTTGATGACAGACTGTATAGTGAACGTCTTGAAAAAACCGTTGAACTGCTGAGCACCTCACTACGAGATTATCCTAAAGCAAAAGGTAATGATAGAATTTTATACCAACTTGCAAAAGCGTATGATCATAAAGGAGACAATGGTAATTCTGAAAAAACATTATTAGTTTTAGTTAATAAATATCCAAAATCCATCTATTATATTGAAAGCCAGTTCAGACTTGCTGAAATTTATTTTTCCAAAAGAAATTATATAAAAGCTGAAGATACATATAGCGATATTATCGGTTCACAGAAAAACAATATTTTTTATGAAAAAGCATTATTTAAGCGGGGCTGGGCACGATTCAAACAGGAATATTACCTGGAAGCAGTCGATGATTATCTGGAGGCTGTCGACTATCATAATTTTGATGATTACAATAATCTAAATCAATCACAACTAGGACAGTTTAATGAGTATTTTCGAGCCATCGGATTATCTTTTTCTTATTTAGGTGGGGCTGAAGCATTAAACCAATATTTCAAAAATAACCCTTCTTTTCGTTATATCTACTACAGTTACGCGCATGTCAGTGATATATATTTAAAGCAACAACGATACTCTGATGCAGTCGATACATTAAAGTTTTTTATTGCTAATAACAAAAATTCTAAAGATATCCCAATATCATATTTGCAGATTGTAAATATATGGAAAAAAAGTGGTTTTGCAAAAAAAGCTGCTGAAGAAATTGATGTTCTATATAATAAGTATCACCCCAACAGTAAATATTGGTTAGGAAAAAATGCCAGTCAGAAAACATATAAAACAGTAAGTGCCGAACTAAAAGAAAATATTTTACTGGCATCAGCTTATTATCATAAGCTATACCAGGAACGATCTAAAAAAATCCATTTTACAGCTGCAAATAAATGGTATAAAAGATACCTGAAACACTACAAATCATATGCCAGAAAAGACAATATATATTATCAATACGCAACTTTGTTATCTAAAAACAAACAATTGAAACAGGCTCTAAAACTTTATGAACTGGCAGCTTATGATGGTGACATTATCCTGAATAAAAAAGCCGCATATTCAACAATTGTACTAAGTGATAAGTTATACAAAAATACAAAATCAGCTAAAGACAAAAAAAATATTCTTAATAAACATATAAAGTATGCCACGTTATATACACAGCTTTATTCTGGCAGCAAACATTCATCGCAAATCATACTTCATGCCGCTGAAATGGCCTTCCAGACAAGGCAGTTTAAGAAAGCGATAGAATTAGCGGAATCTGTACCAAATAATGTTAAATCAGCCAGCAATACAAAAGCTAATATTATTAAAGCACATTCTTACTTTAATTCTGCTCAATATGGAAACGCTGAGGCAGCCTATTTTTCAGCACTCTCCAGCAGGCATATCAGTACAAAAATGAAACAGAAATTAACCGACAAACTTGCATTATCTATCTATAAACAAGCCGAAATTTCCAGCAATGATGGTAAAATTGACGAAGCCATTGATCATTTCATTAGAATATCATCCATTGCACCTTCCTCTTCGATCGCAGCTACAGGTTATTATGACGCTATCGCATTATCGATGAAACATCAGCTTTGGAATGTTTCAATAATCAACATTAAAAACTTTCAACAACTATACCCAAATAATAAATATAATCGTGATGTAACTAAAAAACTTTCTGTCGCATATTTAAAGTCTGACCAGGGTATTAAGGCTGCACAAGAATTTGAAAAAATATCAGGTTTTGAAAGCAACAAAGAAGTTAAAATTGCCGCTTTATGGCAAGCAGCTGAATTATATGAATCAAAAAATGACATAAATGCAGCCATCAGATCATATGAAAAGTACATATCGAAATACAAGAAGCCATTCCCTCAATATATGGAATCAATGAGTAAACTAACTGAGCTTTATAGTAAAATAAGTAATAAGAAAAAAACCAGCCATTGGTACAAAGCAATAATAAAGGCTGATAAAAAAACTATCAGCAAGTATAAAACAGATCGAACTCGATATATTACTTCTTTCGCCTTATTAAATTTAGCAAAGTCCGAGCATAAAAAATTCAGCAAACAGCAATTAATTATCCCGCTTAAACTCAGCCTCAGGAAGAAGAAATACGCTATGCAAAGAGCCGTTAAATATTATGGCCAGGCATCAAAATACGGAATTGCTGAAACAGCGACAGAATCTACTCATGCTATTGCAAATATTTATAAATCTTTTAGTAAAGATCTATTATCATCGCAACGACCAAAAGGCTTAAATGGCGACGAGTTAGAGCAATACGTTATTTTACTTGAAGACAAGGCATTTCCATTTGAAGACAAAGCCATTGAGTTTTATGAAGCAAATATGTCTCATATTAAAGATGGCGTTTATAATAAATGGGTAAAACTAAGTCACATCCAATTGCGAGAACTTTTTCCTACTCGGTATAAACGAACGGCGAAATTAGACAGGTATATCAATGTATTACATTAATTTATTAATACTAGCGATTTTATTAAGCTCATGTGCGACTACAAATGAAACAACAACTTTTTCATCATCTGGTTTAAGTCCACTTGAACAATCAGATTCAGAAATCAGTCTATATAAAAAAGCAATAACATTACTAAATAAAAATAAACTGGTTGCCGCTAAAGAAATTTTTTTAAAGTTTAAAGCAGAACGTCCGGAACTGGCCGGCCCATATGCGAACCTGGCTATTATTGCACTTAGAAACAATGAGCCTGAGAATGCTATTAAATTAGTGAAACTTGCTCTTTCTAAAAACCCAAAACTACCTCAGGCATTAAATTTATTAGCATACCTGGAACAGGTTAAGGGTGAAATACGTTCTGCTGAAAAGCATTATAAAGAGGCTATTGAAAATAAAGAAGACTATGCTATAGCTCATTATAATATTGCACTACTTTATGATATCTATTTTCAGGATATGGAAAGTGCTATCCCTCATTATGAACGTTATATGAAACTCATTAATAATGAAGACAAAAACACAGCTGACTGGTTAGAACAAATCAAACGTACAAAGGATAATGGTTAGATCAATGAAAAATTTTGTATTCATATTAAGCTTATGCTTTATTTTTATAAAAAGCGGTCATACAGAAGATCGACTGGAACTTGAGACCACGTTCATTAAAGGCAATAAAGAATTACCGCAAATATTGTACGTCGTGCCATGGAAAGACAGCAAAAGCTCAAGAAAAAAAGAACAGCAAATCGTATTATACAGTTTATTTGGTGATTTATTTGAACCGATAAATCCGGATGAACTAGAACATGCAGTCACTTCAAGATAAGCATCTATAACGAAGCAACTTTATACTCAGGTTATATTATGTGTAACAAAATATAACCTGATTACTAATTTTAAATTATTTTTGTATTTTTCTTTTCTTTTTCTTGTTCCAATAATAATTTTGATAAATTAGATTTACCTTGTTTCTTTTTTGCTTCTTCTAATGTTATCTTGGTTTTATTCGTAACTCTATTCATTATTATTACTCCCAGCTAGTTCAAACTGAGCTAGTTCCTCATCTGTTAACTCATATAAATCAGGATCTTCTGCAATTTGTTTATTTATTTCATTTTCGGTCATTTCATTAAATTTTTTGGCATTTGATAAGCTTTTGAGTTTTCTCGCTTGTTCTAGTGTGATTTTTGTAATATTTTCGGTCATGATGCTAGTCCTCGCCTGAAGGTTCTTGTTTCGTATTGCTTTATATCTTTTGCTTTAGCTGGCCTAACAGATATGATTCGATTGACAATTTTTCCAGCCTCATACTCTCTAATAGTATAAACAACAAATAATACTCCAAGTGGTCCTTTTCCTATTGATTGGTAGCGTTTTTCACCATAGTCTTTTCTTGTATCAACTCTTTCTTGTCTAAATGGGTCATCCCAAATTAGAACAGCATCAATAAAATCTATACCACGCTTCAATAGCGTTTCTTGTCTTTTGTTTTCATCCCATTCGAATTCCATTTTTTTCCTTTTTAATTGTATAGTGCTAACCAATTAAAACAGTTGGACAACCTACAACAATTTTCCCGCCATGTGCAGTAGAATCACCCATGCGGGCAGCAGGTTTGCCTTCGATTAAAACTGTTGAAGAGCCTTGAGCAATAGAATCAGGAGGACCAGCACATACTGCCATGTCACCAATTCGGGCAGCGGGCAATCCACCGATTAATACCGTACCCGCTCCTGCAGCGATGGGACCACCAACATGAGGCGAACATTTTGGTACGACCTGAGGGCAGACATGCATATCAGAAATGCGGGCAGCAGGTTTTCCCATTATCCATTACCACCATCAGCTATATTTAAGCCATGTTTTATAAACTGTTGAAACTGCGTATCAATATCATCAATATCAGACATACCGACTGCATTTAATATTGCACCTGAAACAGCATGTGCATATAAATAGGGTGCGGGTTCCATTGCGGGTTCATCTTCTTTGGTAATACTACCACCTGACCAAAATACCGCTGCCGCTGCCCAGTTTTGAGCACTTTTATATTCACCTTTTTCAGCTAACGTGCCACACATACGACGTTTTTTGTCATCAGGTTCATAAACCCATTTTTCGGCCATGGTTAACGAAGCCAGATCATCAGCTTTAGTGTCTTTACCGGTAACAACTTTTGCACATAAACATGCCCACCAAATCGCTTCGCGTTTTGGTAAACCATGAGCAAGAAATATTATTGAATCAGCAAAATATTCTTTTTCCATCAGAGTATTTAGATAGTCTTCTGGTGATAACTTTGGATTTAGAAAATCAAAAGCATCATCAGCAATTGCATCATAATGTGCAGTGAGTTCAAGAGCTGTTTTTGCATTAATTTTTTTCATGTATTGTTAGTTCAATAATAGTATTTAGAGCTACATCATATAACGCATAACTAACCTATCATCTGAGTTCAGGTAGTAATTTAAAGTTAGAAATGGTATTTTTTTCACATTAGTCTGCATTAGATTTAAAAAAATATTTTACTTTTTTTAGTAGAGTAAAATACACGATAACAATTAATACTATATATATAAAAAGCACACCAATTAAGATTATCGAGTGATTAATACTTTCCGTAATTAGATAAATACCATATATAGCGATAACCCAGTATAAAAAACCCAATATCTCATCGAATAAAGTGAATTTTGATATATAGTAAATTATTTTTTTAATATTCATTTTTTTGTATCTAAAAAAAATAATTATCTTATATTGTATTTTCTATTAATAGCAATATTAAATTGTTGAGTATTTCTCTCAGCCGTCGAAATAGCCTCGATATATTTTTCTAATGGTTTTTCCAATAGAAAGTACAAAAGTTGCAGGTTTCCGTTTCGCTGTAAAATAGAATGAAGTTTGGAGCTCTTGTTTTTAAGTCGTACTGACGCATGTGAAGAACGCTGCATAAAGCCTTGCATCATAAGTAAACCGATTGGAGTTCCAATACCGGTAGCAGATGCACCAGCAGATACGCCTATACGTTTAGCTATTTGTTTATAGGCTGTACTAGCTGCAATTGCTACAGCAATTCTGGTAGCAACAGACGCAGCTAGTTTTTTACCAATAAGCATCCGCCCTGCTGTATATCCGGCACCAATTCCAGCTTGTTTAGTTAGAAATAATATAGCTTCATCTGGAAAATAAGAATAGTAATGTTCAAGCACATGAACGATACTCTTATAAATTGGGCTTCTTTGATCACTAAGCCCAAATTTCACAAAATCTTCTACTATTACAACCATAGCCTTATTTTCATAACCAATAGCAGCTGATCTGCCATCATCTCCAAGACCCAGTCCCTCTCCTGTGCGCTCAATCCCAAGCACAATATCTTGACCAACAGAGTAGATTCCTTTTCCTAATGCGGTTGTAATGTCGACTACATTATCTGTGAATGCCATGTATTTCTTCCATTTTATGTAAACTAAGATTAATTAATCTTAGTTATACCACCTTTAATTGCAACCATAGCAGAGCCTTTAACATCAATTTTGGTCGATTTAATTACGATACCTGATGATGTCATTTTAATACTACTGCCACCAACTTTTAACTCTATTGATTTTTTACCTGTAATTACAATGTCTGAAGCATCAGTAGTAATTTTCTTTTTCACATCAAGCTTTCTGTTACCTTTACTGACTGTGATTGTTTCATTACCTTTTTCTAAAGTACGAGTATGATCATTTTTAATTAAGTTATTAAAATCTTTTTCCGCCTGAATAAATATTTCTTCCGAGCCTTTTAAATCCTCAAACCGCAGCTCGTTATAATTTTGCTTGCCCGCTCCTTTTGTGGACTGGGTTTTAATACCGCTCTGTGTTTTGCTAACATAAGGTGGTTTATTATCACCATTATAAACCGAACCTGTAACAAGAGGACGATCCGGATCACCATCAAGAAAATTAACAATAACTTCCTGACCGATTCTTGGAATAAAGGAGCTACCCCATTGATCACCGGCCCAGGACTGAACAACACGTAAATAACAGGAACTACTTTCGTTCTTCTTACCTTCACGATCCCACATAAACTGAACTTTAATACGTCCAAATGAATCAATATAAATTTCTTCTCCGGACGGTCCAGTAACAATTGCAGACTGAGGTCCTTTCATTACCGGTTTATCTAGTGTTCTTAGTGGTCGAAAGTGCACATCTGCAGGAATACAAACAAAATTATTGCCATATTCAGACTGCCCTTCATTACCGACAAAATAGCTATTATCAAATGCACGATGATAAATACCGGTAATAATATAATTATCT
>CAZGWS010000132.1:0-8586 GCA_964528805.1 uncultured Lentimicrobiaceae bacterium
TTTTGAAAATCATAGTTATTTTATTTATTTTTTGTAAATTACAGATAATAGATCAAAAATATAAATATTTAAAAATTTCCGAGTGCATTTATTTTAATGCATCTGCTTCGTTGCGAAACCCTTGAAATATTAGTATATATCGTCAGATTTCGACGCCTTGCATCTACATCAAACTAAACGCATGAATTATTCAGGTTAGGTTATGGTGGATAAGTACTAAATATGAGCGTTCTAACATTAAATATGCAACGTAGTAAGTTTGAAAGATTTGAGTTCCAAAAACCGCCACAAAACCATATACAAACCGTTTAAAACATTAGTGATTGCTAAGATATTTGGCAACACCTGCAGCATCGGCAACCATAGCATCGTCGCCTAATTTCCAGTTTGCAGGACAAACTTCACCATGTTCTTCAAAAAATTGAAGGGCATCAACAATACGCAAAGCCTCATCAATGCTACGACCAAGAGGTAAATCGTTTACAACCTGATGGCGCACAACACCTTGTTTGTCAATTAAAAACAAACCACGATAAGCAACAGGTTCACCGTTAAATATTCCTTCACCATCTTCATTAATATCATAAGCACCGGCAAGAACATCAAAGTTTTCGGAGATTGTTTTTGACAAGTCAGACACCAACGGGAATTTAACACCTTTGATACCACCATCATTTTTTTCGGTATTTAACCAAGCCCGATGTGAGTATTGTGAGTCGATTGAACATCCCACAACTGCAACATTCCGCTTATCAAATTCTTCCATTTTATCCTGAAAAGCAATAATCTCGGTAGGACAAACAAATGTGAAGTCCAAAGGATAAAAGAAAAAAACAACATGTTTTTTTCCAATGAATTGTTCAAGTGTAAACTTTTCAACAATCTCGCCACCGTTGATAACGGCATTGGCTTCAAATAATGGAGCTTTTTTTCCAACTAATACAGACATAATAATATATTTTAATTTTATTTTTTTAATAAAAACTTATAAGTTATTGAATAACCTAATTTCAAGGCGCAAAATTACAAAATATTTTTTTAATAAGAATGATTATAAATAATAATTTTAATTAATTAGCTCATCAATATTTAGGGTAATAGGCATATTATTTTGAAAATCGTACAGAGTTATTTTCCTTATCTCGTAATAGCTTTTCCAATAGGTCATTAGTGCTCTAAAATATCCAACTTTAGCGTTATCATTATCTAATTGGGCATTACGCAATTCAAGCACATCGTTTATCTTGCCAATCAAATATCGTTTACGAGTAATTTCAAAACGTTTTTGTGCAACGGTATCGGTTTTAGCAGCAATATTCATCAATGTTTTTTGCATATTGTATTCCATAACATTATTAAAAACATTTTGTCTAAAGTCGATCATAGCCTGTTGAACAGCTGTTACCTCTAAATTTTGATTTGATTCGGCCAGTTTAATTGATCCTTTTGCTTTGCCCCAATCCAAAATAGGGATAGACAAGCCAAGCACCACCATTTCCTCGTCTAAAGGATTTACGTATGCTCTGTTAATGGCGTCTGAAGTTTGCGAAAGACCAATGACAGCATATAGATCGGCATTAAACCTCCCTTGAGTTTTAGCCCTATTAACCTCACTTTCAGCAATTATAAGTCGGTTTTTCAGCTTTATCATATCTGAAGAATTATTTTTAGCTTCCGTAACAGCTTTGTCGGGTGGTATTGAAGGAACATTTGTTATTTTTGGTGGTATTAGTTCAATTTCTGCATCATCTGTTATACGTAAATATGATTTAAATATGTAAAGGCTATTATCATAATCAAGCTCTGTACTTTCAACAGATGATTTTGCATTAAGCACATTTAGCTCAAGTTGCAGTAAGTCATTTTCGGCTATTTTGCCAAGCTTAAAGCGACCTTCTGCAATTTGATACAGTGTATCGTAATTTGCTTTATTCTCACTAGCAATCTGCCTTTTTAGCTGTGATATAAGTAACGAAAAGAAATAGTTAACAGCTGTTGATGCTATTTTTTCATTCTGTTCTACAATCTCTCTTTTGGCAGCTTCATATTCTAACGGTTTAATTTTTTTATCCCATTTATATGGATTATAATTAAAGATGGGTTGGGTAAAGGCAATGTTTACCATATTAGCAAGATATTGAGTAGTTGCGGTGTCGTTACTAAAGTTATCCATACGAGAAATACCGGTATTTAATGATACACTCCCTCCGGTAAAACCAATTTTTTGATTTAGTGAAAGTTTTAGGGAGTAGCTCGATAAACTTTGAGGAACATAATTTATGCTTCCATCTTGAGATGGTACAGAAGCAATTGTTCTGTTAACATTAGGCATGCTGGCATCAAGTTTTAAGTCGGGTAAGTAATCAGCTCTGAAATTTCTGTACTTCCAATAGCTGCTGACAAATTTATGTTTTGCTATTAATGCATCGGGAGATTGTTTTTGTGCAAGTTCAATAACATTATTAAGTGTATATGTTACAGTCGGTTGCGCATTAATATTTATTGATACAGTAGCTGTTAATACAAATAAAATGATATAAAAAAACATATTATTGGCTGAAAGTTTAATAGAAAATATCTTCATCTTATGTCTCTTAAAAATGATTGTTTTTATTGATACAAAGTTAATATTTATTGATAAATGACTATAATTAGGGAGATTAAAAGGATCATTTTGTACAATATCTTTTAATTATGTTATAAGAACCTGTAATTCCCAGTTCACCTGCTTTACTCAAGTCTTTACAAGCAAGTTTATTTTCGTCAAGATAAAGTAGTGTAAGTGCCCTATTGTAATAAGCTTCAGCAAAATCGGGGTTTAGTTTTATTGCCATTGAATAGTCATCAATTGCTCTTTGATATTTTTTAATACTTAATTTTAAATTTGCCCTATTGTAGTAAACGAATGGGACATTTGGATTTAGTGATATTACTTTGTTAAAATCACTAAGAGCATCTTTATAGTCGGGAGGTTTCAATGCATCCGTTTTCTTTTTAGAAAAAGAATTTTTACTAATTGTAATAGAATTTGCATTTCTGCTGTCGGTATAAATAAACTGATCCATATCGAACCTTAATGAGCCTCTATTAAGAAGTGCATAATATAGTTTAGGATTGATATCCAAGGCACTGTCATATGCGTTAATTGCGTTAGGGTAATCCTCTATCATACTGTATATAACACCTTTAGTGAAATAAGACATTGCGGTATCGCCGGCAATTAATATTCTACCATTAACGTTATGTAATATTTTGTTGACCATTTTTTTATTTACTGTCCGATTGGCAGACGTGAATACAAATTTTACCCCATATTTATTGTCAGCATTAAATGCTGAGATATTTTCGTCAGAATATTCGTGTTGTTTGTATTTCATATAAACTGATTCGGAAAAGTCGAAAGAGTATATTAAAAATATATTTGGTTTTGGTACAATGTTAATACGATGAAACTGAACTCTTCCTTTTTCCATATTGCCGTTAACAAAGTCGGCTTCAAATTCAATTATTTTATTAAAGTATGCTGAGTCGGCATATCTGCTGTAAAGTACATTTGGGTCTTGTCCATTTCCATTAGCAGCATCAATTATTTCCATTGCACGCTTGTGGTCGCCGGCAGCACCTGCTAAATTTTTTATTGCTGCCCTAACGCCCGACCTATTTATATAAGCACCTGCGAAATCAGGAAATATTTTTATTGCTGTTGTAAAGTCATTTTCAGCTTCAGAATAATCCTTTAACATATAATAAATATTACCACGGTTATAATAAGTATAAACGTTAAATGGATTTATGCTAATTACCTTATTATAAGCATTAATAGCTTTGTTATATTTTTTACTTGACGAATAAACAATTGCAAGATTATAGTAAGTTAATGCGTTATTCGGATCGAGTTGGAGTACTTTTTTATAATCTGCTATTGCGCTTAGAGTATCAGTTAGTTTAAGGTAAGCTAATGCACGTTGAAAATATACATAAGGGTCTTTGTCGGTTAATTTAATTACGTGGTTATAATCGGCAAGAGCTGACTTTGTGCTATCCAGCTCATATTTAATCATTCCTCTTTTCACCCATGCGTCAGTATTAAAATAATCAAGAAGAATAGCTTTATTTATATCGGCCAACGCTGCTGAATCCTCATCAATAAAATGGTGAGCAATACCTCTGCTAAGCCATGCAGATGCAACGTTATCTTTAATACTTATTGATGCTGTAAAATCTTTTATTGCACCCTTAAAATCATGGATATGCATTTTTGTGTCGCCACGGGCTAACAGCACATCATCATTAAACGGATCTATTTCGAGTGCTCTGTTAAAATCTCTTATTGCATGTGCGTAATTGTGCAATCTGTCGAATGAAATACCCCGATACTGAAAAGCACGTGTATAAAGTGGATGAAGCGTAACTGTTTTTGTAAAGTCATTTGATGCACCCCTGAAATCACCGAGACTATATTTTGCGATTCCGCGAAGAAAATATGCTTCAAAGCCATCTTTATTTGCCGATATTGCTATGTTAAAGTTTTTAATTGCGTCAAGGTAGTGTTCACTTTGAAGTTTTATCTGACCTTCAATAATAAAATGGCGATAGTTTATTTGGGATATGGAAGTATTACTAATTAAAACCAGAATGGTTAGTAAGTAGAAGATTTTCTTAATTGGCATTATTGATTTTTTGCAAATATAAAGCTACTTCAATAAGTTTTCCAAGTATTCATACGTTTTAGTTTGAGATCTAACATTTTTTATGATATTATGAGCAACGTACTTATTTATTGGGGTTTCATTAAGGATGCGAGCTTTAACATTATCGCTTAATTGTATTTTCAGTATGTCCATTATCTCCTTTTGCAGTAGTTTATCATAAATGGGGCATGCAACTTCAAACCTATGATCAAAATTACGTACCATCCAATCGGCAGATGAGATATAATATTTATTATGACCATCATTTGCAAAAACCATAATACGAGAGTGTTCTAAAAATTTGTCAACAATGCTTATCACATTAATATTCTCACTTAATCCCTTTATGTGAGGTACTAACACGCATATTCCACGACATATTATATCAATTTTAACTCCGGCTTTTGAGGCCTGATAAAGCTTGTTGGTTATTTTTTCATCTACAATATTATTAAGCTTAATTATGATCCATGCTTCCTTACCGGCTTTTGCATTTTTAATTTCGGTGTTTATAAGCTTTGTAATATTTCTTCGCAGCTGAAATGGAGAAACCAAAAGGTGTTTAAACTTGGGAGGGTTGAAAGGTGACTCAAATGTATGAAAGAGCATATTAGCCTCATTTGCAATATCTTGGTTGGCTGTCAACAAGCTATCATCAGAATACACTTTGGCAGTTGATTCATTAAAATTACCGGTACTTATATTTGCATAGTACCTATTTTTCCCTCCTTCTTTGCGTCGGATAAGCAGCAATTTACTATGAACTTTGTAACCTTGTAATGTTCTAATAATTTTAACTCCTTCTTCTCTTAGTTTTCTAATCCAGTAGATATTGGCTTTCTCGTCAAAACGAGCTTGAATTTCAAGAAGAACAGTAACCTTTTTGCCATTACGGGCGGCATTTATCAAAGCATTTATAACATTAGAATCGCGCGCTGCTCTGTAAAAAGTCATCTTTATTCCTCTAACTTTTGGGTCGATAGATGCCTCACGAAGCAGATCGACAATGTATTGAAACGACTGATATGGAAAGTGAAGTAGAATATCATGTTCCCTTATCGATTTTATTATACTTTTTTGTGATCTGAGGTGCGGATGAAAAAGTGGAGTGAACTTTGGGTAATATAAATCGGATGATCCTATTTTAGGAAATGTAATAAAATCTTTAAAGTTATGATACCTTCCTCCACCCCTTAAATTATCTGATGTCGTAATTTTAAGCTTGCGTAATAGCCGGGTTAACAGCTCGTGAGGAATGTTGTCATCGTAAACAAACCTCACAGGATCTCCTTTTTTCCTTTTTTTAATGCTATCGCTAATTTGCTCAATAAAACTCTTAGAAACATCATCATCAATATCGAGTTCAGCATCGCGAGTGAACTTAATAGTATATGATTTATAGGTGTCAAAACCAAAGGGAGCAAAAATTTCGTTCATGCAGTAGCGCATAACATCATCAAGCATGACAATATTATTCGCACTATTGCCTGACGGTATTACAATAAATCGTGAAATTGTATTTGTAGGAACCATCACAAGTGCATAATCTTCATCATTAATGCCTCTTGAATCTTGAAGATGTACAGCCAAATATATTGCATTATCTCGTAGTTTATCAGGGTTTTCTAAACTTTTAATCATAATTGGAAAAAGGTTTGGGAGCACTTCTTCCTCAAAAAAATGTTGAACAAATTTACCCTGTATTTCATCAAGTTCATAATCCTCAACGAAAACTATATTTTTCTGTTTTAACTCTTCAACTATCTGCCGAAAAGTGCTGTTGAATTTTTTTTCCTGTTCTTCAACGTTTTTAAGTATCTCATCAAGAAGTTTAGCTGCTGACATTTTAGGCTTAACATCTTTTTTACCTTCAATCTGTACCATCCGTTTTATAGTCGCAACCCTAACTCTGAAAAATTCATCACGATTATTGGAAAATATACCAAGAAACTTCAGCCTTTCAATAAGGGGATTGTTTTCATCTATTGCCTCTTGCAGAACGCGGTCGTTAAAATGCATCCATGAAATCTCTCTGTTTATTATTCGCTCTTGATTTGCCATTATGAAAACATTCTTGGAAAGACAACAAATTTAACCTTAAATTTCACAGTCTCAATATTTAACCAGCTGCCCGTGTCAAAATCAATTCTTACAATTCCGGTTGTGGGTAAATTATCAATTTGAGGAACTGTAAAATTATTTACAAAATCAGTAAGAGTTGGGTTGTGAGCAATAATCATAACCGAGTTTATACTATCGTCAATGGAGAATAATTCATTAAAAATATCGTCTTCATTAGCTTGATAGAGGTTAGTATTTTTTACAATGGCTTGTATAGGATAACCTATGCCGTCTGCGATTATCTCAGCTGTTTTAAAAGCTCTGACAGCAGAACTTGAAATAATTAAGTCGGTAACAGTTTTCTTGTTTTTAAGAAAATCTATTATCTTCTTTGTTTTTTTTATACCAACCGGATTGAGTGGTCTGTCATGGTCAGACAAGTTAAGATTTTCCCACGATGATTTTGCGTGGCGCACAATGTAAACGGTTTTCATACTAACACTCGATTTTTTAGATTAATATCCAAATAATGGTAATCCACTCATCATGTTATTAACACGTTTTTTAACAGATGCAATTGTTGATTCACTTTCGATATTTGATATTACTTCATCAATTAAATCAACAATTGGTTCCATCTGGTTTTCTTTTAATCCACGTGTGGTAATGGCTGGAGTTCCAACACGCAGTCCACTGGTTTGGAATGGAGAACGGCTATCAAATGGAACCATGTTTTTATTAATTGTGATATCTGCTTTAACAAGAGTATTTTCAACAATCTTACCTGTCAATTCGGGGAATTTACTCCTTAGGTCGATAAGCATCAGATGATTGTCAGTACCACCCGAAATAACTTTATATCCTCTTGAAATAAAAGCATTTGACATAACTTCTGCATTTTTTTTAACCTGAAGGATGTATTCAAAGTAGCTGTCGGTAAGTGCTTCACCAAAGGCTACAGCTTTTGCGGCAATCACATGCTCTAACGGGCCTCCCTGAATTCCCGGGAAAACTGCTGAATTTAATACTGCCGACATCATTTTAGTAGCACCTTTTGGGGTACTAATACCAAATGGGTTTTCAAAGTCTTCGCCCATAAGAATCATGCCACCTCGCGGACCGCGTAATGTTTTGTGTGTTGTAGTTGTAACAATATGGCAAAATTCGATAGGATCATTTAGTATTCCTTTTGCTATCAACCCGGCAGGGTGAGCTATGTCTGCCATCAGTATTGCTCCAATCTGGTCGGCAATATTGCGCATACGCTCATAATCCCAGTCGCGCGAATATGCAGATGCTCCTGCAATAATTAATTTTGGATGCTCCCTAAGTGCTACAGTTTCCATCTCATTGTAATCAATGATCCCGGTTTCTTCTGTTACTTTATATGCAATTGGGTTGTACAATATGCCTGATGAGTTAACAAATGAGCCGTGAGACAGATGCCCACCATGTGATAAATCGAGACCCATAAAAGTATCACCGGGTTTTAAACAAGCTAAAAGTACAGCCATATTTGCCTGAGCACCTGAATGTGGTTGAACATTTGCATAGTTAGCATCAAATAATTCACATGCCCTGTCGATTGCGAGTTGTTCACTTTGATCAACAATCTCACATCCGCCATAATATCTTTTGCCGGGGTAGCCCTCGGCATATTTATTGGTCATTACTGATCCCATAGCTTCAAGTACCTGATTGCTAACAAAGTTCTCAGATGCAATTAGCTCTATACCATTTATTTGGCGTTCTTTCTCTTGTTTTATTAAGTCAAATATTTTACTGTCTCTTTCCATTTTTATATAAAATTAAAATTTGATTACGTGATATTTAG
>CAZGWS010000133.1:0-8500 GCA_964528805.1 uncultured Lentimicrobiaceae bacterium
ATTATCGCACAAAATAACTTCGCTTGATTTAGTCAACATATTTCGTAGCAATGCCTTAGTATAAAATTAGGTGATTAAAACTTTGCATATATTAGAATAAAAAGAAAAACAATAGCAGATAAAACCTGCTACAGTAACTACCAAAACACGCCATATTTATTTATTAGCTCAGGAAATACGATTACAAAGAAAAAAATAAAAATATTCGTTAAAAACATTTGTATAATTAGATAATTATTTATCTTTGCGCCCTATTTTTAACGGAATATTCCTCCTTAGCTCAGTTGGTTAGAGCATCTGACTGTTAATCAGAGGGTCCTTGGTTCGAGTCCAAGAGGAGGAGCAAAAAAACGACTATCTTGCGGTGGTCGTTTTTTTATTTTTGTCATATTCACAAATAAAGTTTAAAATTTGTTAATATTTCTTAATAATTACTTTCTTCAATTTTAGTATTATTAGTATTTATAATTTTTAATTACTTTTGCTGGATATAAAGTAACATGTTATAAACAAACTTATTAAATCAAAAAGATGAAGTCATTTAAAAAAGGAATTGCATTATTATCGTTGGTTGTTTTATTTTCGAGTGTTGGATTTGCACAATCAGGAGCAAAATTTGGATATATTGATTCAAACGAGATATTAAAATTAATGCCGGAGACAGACTCACTTCAAACAGTACTCAAAGCATATGCTGATAATTTAGATCAGCAAATGAAGACAATGTCAGCCGAGTATCAATCAAAAGTATCTGAATACCAAGATAATGTAGCAACCATGTCAGATCTTATCAGGCAAACAAAAGAAAAGGAGATTACTGATTTGCAAAATCGTATTCAAGCTTTTCAACAATCAGCCGATCAAGATCTTGGAGCAAAACAGTCTGAGCTTTTTAACCCATTAATTGATAAAGTTAAGTCCGCAATTTCTGATGTTGCAAGAGAGAATAAATACAATTATATTTTTGATGTTGGCACAGGTGCTCTTGTTTATTATGAAACGGGAGACAATGTTATCTCATTGGTAAAAGCCAAACTTGGCATTAAATAGGTCTATTTAGGGTCTGCTGAAGAATGCATATAATATATATTGTCAATAAAATATAGTTATTATTCTTGTTAAAAGTGCAAGGATTTTCTATTGAACTGTATAAAAGGCTTACATTTATCCATATCAAAATTTAATATTTTTGGCTGTCCGGAAGCACATCATCTTTGAAACTTGTTCATCTTGAAGTATTTCTATACATCTACAATTCACAAGCTCCAAATCTAACGCACTTGCGAACTTTTAAGTAAACCCTATTTAAGAAATAGAAAATAATATTTTAAACCCCGGAAGGAATAAACCTTTTGGGGTTTTTTATGCTAACTTTTTTCTATATATGGTTATGTGCTAATAGATTATCACCATAATGCATTGTTTTAACAACGAATAGCAACAAAATTGATTTTAAAAATATATCTTTGTAAAGTTAATATATAAACATATACACATATAATTGTACAGTTGTGTTTTAGCAATATACTAAATTTGGACAAGCTTATTAACATAGAGAAAGTACTTGCGGATAAAAGTCCGGGATTGAGTAAGATAATACCTAATTTTGTCCTCAATTATTTAAAGAAAATAGTTCATGAAAATGAATTGAACTCAACTATTGCAAAAAATGGTCATCTTACAGGCATTGATTTTATTAAAGCTTCGTTTGACGACATGAACGTAAAAGTTAATATAGTTGGTCTTGAGAACATCCCTGCTAAAGGGCGCTACATTGTAGCATCAAATCATCCACTTGGCGGGCTCGACGGGTTGGCTCTAATGCTTGCCGTAGCTAAAAAGCGGCAAGATATTGTGTTTCCTGTTAATGACATCCTTATGAATATGAAAAGTTTGGAACCATTATTTATTCCGGTAAATAAGCATGGAAGCAATGCAGATAATATAAATATATTTAACAACACTTTTGCCTCTGATAAATTAGTTTGCTATTTCCCATATGGACTTGTATCGAGAAAAAAGAAAGGCACGATTATGGATCTTGAATGGAAGAGCACCTTTATCTCTAAAGCAATAAGATTTAAACGTGATATTATCCCTACCCATATCGAAGGGAAAAACTCCAATTTTTTTTATAATTTATCAAACATACGTAAATTGCTTGGAATAAAAGTAAACATTGAGATGCTTTTTCTTGTAAATGAAATGTTCAAACAGCGAGATGCTACTTTAAAAATTACATTTGGAAGTCTGATTCCATACAGCACTTTCGACAAAAGACACACCAAGGTAGAATGGGCTGAACTAATGAGGCAATTTTCTTATAAATTGAGCAGTAACCTATCTGCACAGTTTTTACAAACAAATAAATAATAACTGAATAGTAAGACAATTTATAGACAGATGAAAACAATAATATCACCAATAGACAGGCAACTACTAGAAGCTGAGTTAAATAGAGAAAGATTTCTTCGAAATACCAACAACGGGAATAATGAAATTTATCTTGTTACCGATAGCGACTCACCCAATGTTATTCGCGAAATTGGACGACTCCGTGAAGTAACTTTTCGAGATGCGGGTGGTGGAACAGGTAAAGAAATAGACATTGACGCATACGATGTTGGAGATCATGCCTTTAAGCAATTAGTTTTATGGGATCCATCAGAGAAAGAAATTATTGGAGGTTATCGCTATCTTCATTGTAAGGACTTAAAGATTACATCCGATGGAACAATTAAATCTCCTACGGCAAAACTTTTTAATTATTCTGACGATTTTATTAAAAACTATTTTCCTTATACCATTGAACTTGGAAGATCGTTTGTTCAACCACTCTACCAACCTACATTTAATTTAAGGCGAGGTATGTATGCACTCGACAACCTTTGGGATGGAATTGGAGCAGTAATTGTAAATAGTGACAACATAAAATATCTGTTTGGTAAAGTTACAATGTATCCTGATTTTGACACCTTAGCTCGTGATATGATTTTGTTTTTCTTGCACAAGTATTTTCCAGATAACAAGAACCTTATCACACCCATTAAACCTTTAATTATTAAGACATCCGACAAAGTATTAAACAGTATCTTTGCAGGATGTAATTACGATGAAGATTACAGAACTCTTATTCAAAAAGTACGTAAACTTGGCGAGAATGTGCCACCTTTGGTTAATGCTTACATGAATCTTTCAGCTACAATGAAAACGTTTGGGACAGCTGTAAACAAGCATTTTGGAGATGTTGAAGAAACAGGAATATTAGTAACCGTAAAAGATATTTTTTTAGTAAAAAAAGATCGCTATCTAACATCATTTAAAAATAACAATTAATCGATACTTAAAAATCATCAATAACTTAAAGATTACGATTGCCGGCTGACATCAGATATGGATATCGGTAGATTAAAATACTAAATTTTTATTTAAAAAGACTTATTTGTTGCCATAAACTGACAATTTGAGGATAATATGAAAATTAACTACGCAAACTTTATTATTAGTTCACAAGATGTAAATAAATGCCCGAATCCTGATTTACCTGAATATGCTTTTATTGGACGGTCAAATGTTGGAAAATCGTCATTAATAAATATGCTTTCCGGCAGAAAAAAATTGGCAAAAACATCATCCACACCCGGTAAAACAATGTTAATAAACCATTTTATGATAAATGAGCAATGGTATTTAGTTGATTTGCCCGGTTATGGTTTTGCAAAACGCTCAAAAACGGAGCGTTTAAAATGGGAGAAGATGATAATAAAGTACATATTAAAGCGTACTAATATGCTTACATTATTTCTACTAATAGACATAAGGATTGAGCCTCAACAGATTGATTTAGAATTTATTGAATGGTTGGGCGAGGCTAAAATACCATTTGTTATAACGTTTACAAAATCCGACAAATTAAAGTTGAATCAAATAAATAATAATTTATTAAGATACAAAAAGAAACTTCTGGAAAGCTGGGAATATCTACCTGAAATGATGATTACATCGGCAACAACGGATGTAGGACGAGACGAAATACTTAATTTTATTGAAAAAACAAACGAGTTATTTTAAGAGTAATAAATAATTAAATAAAATCAAGTAATAACCTTAAAGAGTAATTGGTTTTTTGATACAATATCTTCTTCCTCAACATGTAAAACAATCTCCCCATCCATGGGAGCAATTACTTTATTAAGCATTTTCATAGCTTCTAAAGTCAGGACAAGGTCGCCCTCCTTAACTTTCTTATTTTTCTTAACAAAAATCTCAGCTATTTTTCCCGGGATAAAAGCACTAACTACCGCAGGATTTGGCTCTTCATACTTTTTTCGTTGTTTAAACTTATTAGTAAGAAGAGTTTTGTACTCCACACCATCAATATCAACAGATTCAAATTGAGGTTTTTTTTCTTCTTTTTCCATAATAGATATTGTTTAAAATGGAGGAATACCATGTTTTTTAGATGGAATATGAGCCTCTTTATTCTTTGATATTTCAAGAGCATGAACAAGCATGTTACGAGTCTCCGAAGGTTCAATTACAGCATCAACATAACCATATGCAGCTGCAACATAAGGGTTTGCAAACTTAGTTTTATATTCTTCCACCTTTTCTTTACGTACTTCATCAGGGTCGCTTGCTGACATAATTTCTTTACGGAAAATAATATTTGAAGCTCCCTCAGGTCCCATAACAGCAATTTCAGCAGTAGGCCAAGCAAATACAAAATCTGCTCTCAAGTGGTGCGAACACATAGCAATGTAACCACCACCATATGCCTTACGTGTTATAAGAGTGATTTTAGGAACTGTAGCTTCAGAATATGCATACAATAGTTTTGCACCATGACGTATAACACCGGCATGCTCCTGGTCAACACCGGGTAAATATCCCGGTAAATCAACAAGTGTAAGCAATGGAATATTAAAAGCATCACAATAACGAACAAAACGGGCAGCTTTGTCAGATGAATCCACATCTAACACCCCCGCCAGATATAATGGTTGGTTTGCAACAATCCCCACAGTTTCACCATTTATCCTGGAAAAACCAATAACAATGTTTCTTGCAAATAACTCTTGAACCTCAAAAAAGTCAGAATCATCAGCAATTGACTTTATTAAATCTCTAACATCATAAGGTTGTTTTGCATCCTGTGGCATAATGTTATCAATTTTAAAACGTCTGGTTTTTGGTGATTTAACCGGAAATGTTTTTGCTTTGTGAATATTATTCCACGGAATGTAGGTAACTAGGCGTTTAATTTGGTCAAAACATGCCTCTTCACTTTCGGCGTAAAAATGGGCATTGCCTGTTTCTTCACAGTGAACTCTGGCACCACCGAGAGCTTCCATAGAAATTTCTTCACCAAGAACTGTTTTTATCACCTCAGGTCCGGTAATAAACATTTTAGTAATTTTTTCAACGGTAAAAACAAAGTCGGTTAATGCAGGCGAATATACAGCACCACCGGCACAAGGCCCTAATATTACTGATATCTGAGGGATTACTCCTGAGGCAAGTGTGTTACGGAAAAATATTTCACCATAACCGGCAAGGGAGTTAACGCCCTCTTGAATACGAGCCCCACCCGAATCATTAATTCCTATTAAAGGAACCTTTAAATTTAAAGCATGATCCATTATTTTTGTGATCTTTTTAGCATGCATCCAACCAAGAGACCCTCCTGCAACAGTAAAATCCTGAGCATAAATACATACAGGATTTCCACTAATGCTACCTGTTCCGGTAATTACTCCATCACCGGGGAGGTATTTCTTGTCCATATTAAAATCCTTTGCTGCATGTTCAACAAATAAATCATATTCATGAAAAGATTTTGGATCAAGAAGTGCAATTATTCTTTCGCGTGCTGTAAGTTTACCAATGGCTTTTTGTTTCTTAATAGCTTTATCGCCACCGCCTTTTAAAGCTGTGCGCATGCGTTTCCTAAGGTCATTAGATTTATCTTTGATGCCCATTTTAATATAGTTTTGGGTTAACAAAAAAGAGATAAGTTTTATATTTAAGCCTTTTTCCTACTTATTTTTACCTATCTCATTAGTCGGCAAAAGTATATCAAAATAGTAAGAATGCAAGCTATTTTTTACTAAAAGAAATTTGTTTACAATAATATTGAGCTGAAAAATAATTTAATTTTGCAAATATATTTTTATATTCTATTACATAAGTTACTTAAACAATGCATATTACAATTTGTTAATAAATGAAAATTTAATCAATTTTTAAAGATAAATATTATGAACATTGAAGATATAAGATTATTCTGTTTAGATAAATCCGGCGTAACAGAAAGTTTTCCTTTTGATGACACAACATTAGTGTTAAAAGTAGAAGGAAAAATGTTTATCCTTATTAATTTAGGAAAGAATAAAAGTATTAACATTAAATGTAACCCTGATAAAGCTATTGAATTACGCGAACACCACCATTCTGTACTTCCCGGTTACCACATGAGTAAAAAGCATTGGAATACGATAACTTTAGACAATAGCATTGCTGATAATTTGATCAGAGAATGGATAGATAACTCATATGAACTTGTAGTTGCCGGACTACCTAAAAATAAAAGAGAAAAAATTGCCCTTTCATTAAAAAGATAATTTCGTATTGATATATTTAGTACTCACCAAGTTGAATATTAGGCTCATTTGCCTGCCACTAAGTTGCCATCCAGCATTCTTTTCTCCATTCTTGGTCGTGAAATTGTATCGGTTAAATATTTTTCCATCATAAGACTTGCTATTGGAGCTGCCCAGGTAGAGCCATATCCGGAATTCTCAACAATAACAGATATTGCAATTTTAGGGTTTTCCATTGGTGCGAAAGCAATAAAAATAGAATGGTCAGCACCATGAGGATTTTGTACCGTACCTGTTTTACCACATTGCCTTATGTTATCCAATGCATACCATCTTGCTGTTCCCTCTGCACCCTCAAAAACATCCAGCATTGCGTTTTGCACAATATTAAAATTATTACTATCAATTAACACATAATGTTTTACATTAAACTCAGGTTTAGTATTATTCTCATCTTCTATACTTCTCAAAAAATGTGGTGGATAATAATAGCCTTTATTTGCAATAATTGCCATCATATTTGCCAATTGAATTGGAGTAACAAGAATTTCACCCTGCCCTATACTTAAAGATCGAACTGTAAGCGCATTCCAATGTCCTTTATACAAACGGTCATAGTACTCATTATCAGGTATATTACCGCTTACCTCAAACGGGATATCGGTATTAAATTTACTGCCAAACCCAAAGCTTACAACATAATTATACCAATGCCTGTATCCTTCGTGAGTATTGTTATATTTTGGGTTTTGCAGTATGTGTTTAAAGGTATTCCAAAAATACGGGTTACACGATTGTTCAATAGCCTCCGTTAAATTTAATGGTGTTTTATGGTTATGAGTACATTTAATTGGAGCTGACAGTCGTCCCTGACAGCTATATTTTGTTGATTGAACAGCAGTTTTCTCCTGTAAAGCGATAAGAGCATTAACCATTTTAAAAGTTGACCCAGGAGGATATGTCCCCATTGTTGCCCGATTCATTAAAGGTGCTAACGAATCGTGAAGCAGTATTGAGTAATTTTTTGAGCGTTTTCGTCCAACAAGCATATTTGGGTCATAGCCCGGACTACTCACCAAAGCCAATATTTGTCCTGTTTTTGGCTCAATTGCAACAATGCTGCCCTTTTTATTTTGCATAAGTTGCTCACCATAATATTGAAGTTCTGCATCAATACTCAGATAAATATCTTTACCAGGTATCGCAAGAGTGTCGAATTTACCATCTTTATATTTCCCTTTAACTCTGTTATAAACGTCAACTTCAACAATGTCCATTCCACTTTTCCCACGCAATTGTTTTTCGTAATATAACTCAATACCCGATTTACCGATATAGTCGCCAGGGTGATAAAATTTATCATTTTTTATCTCACGAGGATTTACTTCGCTGATATTTCCCAAAAGATGACCTGCTATGGGCATTGGATATTGTCTTAATGTACGCGTTTGTATGTAAAAACCATTAAATCTATAAAGTTGCTCTTGTATTTTCCCAAAGTCTTTTTTTGATATTTGCTTTAAAAATGTAGATGGCTTGTAATATGAGTAATGTTTTGCTTTTTTTATCTTAGCTATAAAGGTGCTTTTATTAATATCCAGAAGATTACAAAACAGATTTGTGTCCAGATTTTTTATTTGTCGAGGAACAACCATCATATCATATGCGGCTTCATTAAACACCAAAAGCTTACCATTTCTGTCATATATAAGTCCCCTTGGTGGATATTCGCGTACTTTTCGTAGTACAATATTATCAGCACTAAGTTTATATTCATTGTCAATTACCTGCAAATAAAATAGCCTGATTATGAATAACACAGCCACAAGGATAAAAATCCCAATGATAATATTTTTTCGAGAAGAATAATCTTTTAAATACATTTTATTAATTTCCGG
>CAZGWS010000134.1:0-8418 GCA_964528805.1 uncultured Lentimicrobiaceae bacterium
TTTAACTTGAACCTTTTGTCATTGCCCGTAGTTTAGCAGACACCGGCTTTTACTGCTCACACAATGTGTCAATTGGCAAGCATGATACAACCAAGATTAAAAATATTAAATTTTGATATGGATAAATATAAGCCTTTTATACAGTTCAATAGACATTCCTTGCACTTTTAACAAGAATATTAACTATATCTTATTGACAATATATATCATATGCGTTTTTCAGCAGATCCTACGTAATACTAAGACGTTTTATTTTTAGCTTTGTGGCACTTTATTTTGGAGTTTTTATTAAAAGAGCTCAATTTTTAACACCAACTTAATGAATATAAATACAGAACTTATATCTGAATGGAATGCTGAATTATCACATTCTACACCACAAGAAATAATATCATTTTTCTTTAAGCAGTTTCCAGAAAAGATTGCCCTGTCAACAAGTCTTGGACTGGAAGATCAGGTACTTACTCAAATTATCGCATCAATTGATGTTAAGGCAAAAGTATTTACTCTTGATACAGGTAGGTTATTTCCTGAAACTTATGACTTGTTGGATAGGACATCAAAAAAATATAATATCGACATAAAAGTTTATTTCCCCAATGCTGCAGATGTTGAAAATATGGTTAACAATAAAGGGATCAATCTTTTTTACGACAGCATCGAAAATAGAAAACAGTGTTGCCATATTCGTAAGTTAATGCCTCTATCACGAGCAATGAGTGGGCTAAGTGCCTGGATTACAGGATTAAGAAGAGACCAGTCTGTTACTCGAAAAGATATGCAACTTGTTGAATGGGATGAAAAAAATAACATATTTAAAATTAACCCGTTGATTAATTGGACAGAACAGGATGTAACTGAGTATATTGACGAACATAACATTCCGGTAAATCCATTGCATAAAAAGGGTTTTGCAAGCATAGGTTGCCAACCATGCACACGAGCAATTGAACATGGTGAGGATATTCGTGCAGGAAGATGGTGGTGGGAAAATCCTGATACCAAAGAATGTGGCCTGCATGTGAAATAATTATCCGAGGATTTAATTGAATAAATAAGCGTTGTGCCATCAGTAATTAGAAAAGAGATGTGATTTTTAAAAATACTATCAACGGTAATATACTCAGGCTCGCCATACCAAATATTGTAACAAACATTACAGTACCTCTTCTCGGTATTGTTGACCTTGCACTAATGGGGCATCTTGATAATCCTACATATGTAGGAGCTATTGCTTTAGGCAGCCTTATTTTTAACATGGTTTATTCCAGCTTTAGTTTTTTACGTATGGGTAGTAGCGGCATGGCAGCCCAAGCATACGGTGCCAACCACCATCAAGAAATTTCATTAGTATTGATAAGGTCTTTGTTTGTGGCTTTAGGACTTGCAGTATTACTGATTATATTCCAATATCCCATTCAATGGTTGTCGTTTATTATACTTGACGGCAGCAAAGCAGTAACCGAACTTGCACGTGATTATTTTTATATACGAATATGGGCAGCACCTGCAACATTAGGATTAATGGCCTTTTTTGGATGGTTTTTAGGGATACAAAATGCCCGATATCCTATGATAATCGCAATTGCTATTAACCTGATAAACATTGGCTTAAACTTTTTATTTGTAAGAGGGCTGCACATGACGTCAGCAGGTGTGGCTTTGGCAACAGTAGTTGCACAGTATTGTGGGTTAATATTGGCAGTTTATTTTCTGTTCTCAAGATACAGAGTCTATATAAGGCGGTTTCCACTGACAAGAATACTAAAAACCGAAGCTATTATCAGGTTTTTTAAAGTTAACTCAGATATTTTTGTAAGAACAGTATTATTACTTCTGGTACTCGCTTTTTTTACAAACATATCAGCTAAAAACGGTAACAACATACTTGCAATAAATACAATATTATTCCAATTCTTTTTCCTTTTCTCGTATTTTGCTGATGGTTTTGCATACGCAGGTGAGGCACTCATGGGCAGAGCACTCGGTGCCGGCGATCGTCAACGTCTGAAATTTACTGTTAAACATCTTTTTTATTGGGGATGGGGAGCTGCTATGTTGGCAAGTATTATTTTCTTTATAGGATTTAATCCTATTATTAAATTGATGACCAGTAACTTAAAGCTACACGAAATAGCAATACAATTTCGCTTTTGGGTAGTGATATTACCGTTAACAAGCAGTGCAGCTTTTATTTGGGATGGCATTTTTATAGGAGTTACTGCTTCAAAAGAAATGCGTAATACTATGATTATTGCATCGTTATTTGTGTTTCTACCGGCTTACTACTTAACTGTAAATTATTGGGGAAATGACGCCTTATGGTTTGCCATTAACGTATTTATGATTGTGCGAGGTATGCTGATGTGGTTTATCTGGAAGAAAGTTAAACTGTTTGGTGAACAGTAAGCAATTTATTTTCTATTTACAAGGTTCTAACGGTTTGTATAAGAATAGTTAGCCGTTTGCCGAATACAGTTTCCGTATTAAAGTTTTTCAGCTTCAGAATTTAAGTTGAGCATCGAACGCACTTGTGAAAGCAATCCTTCAATATCAACATCCCCTTTATGAATTAATTGCTTAACATTATTTGAGCTAAGTCGGGCGATGTCCTTCTTTGTAAGATCTTTAGCAGTAAGAATGAGTACGGGAATTGATTTTGTTTTTTTTGCATGTCTGATTTTTTCCAACACTTCAAAACCATCTATATCCGGCATCATTAAGTCGAGGATAATTCCATCGGGGATGGTTGTGGACACATAGTCAATAGCTTCCTGACCACCTGTTGCCACATCAACTTGATAATGTGCCTTTTCGAGTACTACTTTAAGCTGAGTTATAGAATCGGGGTTATCTTCTACCAGCAAAATACGGTGTGTGGTATTTCTCATAGTTTGTCCCAGTTCACCACGTCGATCATCAGAATATCGTAACACTCTGTTAACTTCGGAAATAACCATATCTTTATCCACAGGTTTATGCAGAAATCCTAATGCGCCTAATGCAAATCCTGTATCCTGCTCATCAGTTAGTGCAAGTATAATTACCGGTATATCTTTTGTGTTGGTATTAGTTTTTAGCTGCTGCAACACCTCCCAGCCATCCATTTCGGGCATTAGCATATCAAGGATAATTGCTACCGGCTGATATTTTTCTGATATTATCAAGGCAGTTTTACCGGAATATGCATTTATAGTATTGTAGCCTTCTTCATCAAGATAATTAGAAATATCCTTTGCAGAAAAAGGATCGTCATCAACAACGAGTATTGCGCCGGTATCCGGCGGCATGTGCTCATCAAAATCATCAACCGTTGCAGATGGAATATTTTCATTATGCCACCTAATAGGTAAACTAATAGTGAACTCAGAGCCACTGCCAAGTACAGTTTTTACTGATATATTACCACCAAGAATCACAGCTATTTTACTTGCTATGGCAAGACCAAGACCTGTACCTTCGAACTTACGAGAAGTGGAACCATCTGCCTGCCTGAATTCGTCAAAGATATGAGGAAGCATTTCTTTTGATATGCCAATACCTGTATCTACTATGCTAACATACACATTTTGTGCATCATACGTTGCTGTTACTTCAACGCTACCCACTTCAGTAAACTTAATAGCATTACCAATAACATTAGTTAATATCTGGCGAATCTTCATCTCATCAGATTCAATATTTGGTAAATCATCAGGTATAACCAACACAAACTTAATACCCTTTTCGTCAGATAGCGTTTGTAAATTTTCCTTAGTAGTGATTAACAATTGTCGAAGCGAAATTATTAGTGGGACAACTTCCATTTTTCCTGCCTCAACCTTCGATAAGTCGAGAATATCATTTATTAGTGTTAACAAGTTATTTCCATTGCGTCTCACAATATTAAGATATTCTTTTTCTTCGGCGTTAAGTTTATCTTTTGCTTGCATTATTAACACTTGCGAGAGTGCCATAATTGAATTTAAAGGTGTACGAAGCTCATGGCTCATGTTCGACAGGAATTCGCTTTTAAGCTTATTGGCTGCCTCCACCTGTGTTTTTTGAACTTCAAGTTCAAAGTTTTGATCTTGAAGTTCTTTTGCCGAATGTTGCAGCTCTTCAGTTTGTTCCTGTAGCTCTTCCGACTGTTCTTGTAATTCGCCGGATTGTGATTCAAGTTTTGTGTTAATTATTGATAAATGCTCAGCCAATATTTGCGTCCGTTCACCGGATAACAGATTTGAATATGAAGTATTTATGTTAACCCAGGATCTACTAATAATTTCCAAATAATTGGTTGAAAACTCAGTGATACTAATTAACGATATTATAGCTACAACAACATCGTTAACAAGAATAGGAATTGTAATTATCTCTTTAGGGGCAATTTCGCCGGCAACAGTAATAAAGTTAAACTTCGAATCTTCGGGGATACCCTGCAACACAAATACTTTTTTTGTTGATATAGCATTACCAAATTCACCTTGGGGATTTTTGGCATTAAATGGTTTTAACATACCCTCACTTGCACCAATTGAAGCAAAGTGTTCAAACTCCATTGTGCTTTCGTTTAATGTATAAAAAGTACTCATGTTGGCATTGCCAAGTTTTGTAAGATGTTTTAGCAACGATTCGGCAAACTCTTTAACAACTGATTTACCAATCATTATTTTTGAAATTTCAGCTATACCCTCTTGTATTATTGTTCGGTTTTCAACTGAATCGGCAAGTGCATTAATAGTGGAGGCGAGTATGCCTGTTTCGGCTTTTGTTACTTTAGTATTTCGTGCTGATAAGTCACCCTTTGTTAGCTTATCTGCCACCTTAACCATTGCACGTATTGGCGATGTAATTGTTAACGTAATAAAACCGGCTATCATGAGCCCGAAAATTACAATCGCTATCATTATGATTATTGTATTTTTAATTGTAGCGTTGGTAATTTCATCGGCTTCGTTATGATAAGCCATCCCTTTTTGATTAGTAAAGCTTATCATCATTTGAATATCATGATCCATCATATCAACACGATCGCTACTCCTGCCTTTGCTCAGTGCTTTTGCTTCAGCTGTTTTTCCTACCCTCATTAATCTTATAATTTCATCACGGATTGGTTTCCAGCCCACAAATAAATCGTAAGCTGACTGAACATTTTTTTTACTACCTAAAAATTGCTCAAACACAATGATGAACGAGCTAAATACTTTATGTTCGTCATTGCTAACTTTTGCTTCAGCTTCTTGTATATCACTATCATTATCAGCCAATAATACATCCTTCATAGAGTGATGCATATCAACAATATTGAATTTTATATCGCGCATAGCCTTGCTTACTGCATAAGGGTGCATGTAAAACTTTTCAAATATCCTACTCATGTTATTAACATTGTGGATAGAAAACAATCCACTAATAACGCTTAAAATAATAATGATACTAAAGCCAAGTGCCAATTTATTTCCAATTTTCATAATCCGGTTATATTAATATTTTTATCAGAATATTAGTGGGTAGCCATTAAGCTACAAACTCCGCAGTACTCTTATTTTGTTTTCCAAATCTCTTATTTTCAATTCTCTACCAACAAATATCTTCATCTGCTCTGATAATTTTTTATTTCTCTCTTCTACTTCTCTGGTACGTTCAGCAACAAGATCTTCAAGTTGATTGTGATACTTTTTCAGTTCTTTCTCACCTCTAACTCTATCTGTAACATCCATTACAAAAACTGAAAGTCCGATAATAGCATTATCTTCATCAAATATAGGGCTATACCTGTTTTCATAGAACGTTCTTTTAAGCTCTTCATGACCATACTCTTCAAGGAGCGTAAAATTTTCGCCTACCAAAGCTTTATCGAAGTTTATTTTTGCTTTATGGCGATCGCTTTCGTTGCCTATGATGCTAAGCATATTTGTACCAACTGCAATATCAGCACCCCATATTGTCTTCATTGTTTGCTTATGCAGCATGGTAAAGTCGATATAGCAATAATTTTTATCAAGGGCGAAAACAATTATTCCGACAGGACTCTCGAGTATGGCATTTTTAAGCTGCGAAAGCTTATAATACTTTTTGTTTGACTCTTTTAGTTCCTTTTCGGCTTGTTTACGTTGGGTGATATCTCTTGTGATGCTAAGTATATGGGGCTTGCCTGCCAAATCAATAACTGTTGCTGACATCAGACCTTCAATAATTTCACCGTTCTTGGTAAGAAACTGAGCTTCAAAATTATCAATAAAACCATTTCTCCTAAGACCGATTACAAGTTTATTCCTGTCAGCTTTATTCTTCCAAATATTCAGTTCTAATGATGTCTTGCCTACAACATCATCTTTTGTATAACCTGTTATTTTAGTAAAGCCTTTGTTAATTTCAATATACATTCCATCTTCTAAACTATTGATATTCACCGAATCGGGACTTGCCTGAAATGTTTTACGGAATTTCCATTCACTTTCTTTGAGCAATTCATCGGCTTTATACCTTTCGGTAATATCTTTGGCAATTGCGCAGTTTATTTCTCTGTTACCGTATTGTATAAGGTTAGCAGTTATTTCTACCGGAAATAAACTTCCATCTTTTCGTTCATGCTTAGTTTGGAAGATGAGATATTTATTTTCTTTCAGTTCAGCCCAGTGCGATAGCCACCTTTTTTTTGTCATTTCAGGACTAAAATCATATGCTTTCATTGTAAGCAGTTCATCTTTTGAATAGCCAAGAACTTGCTCTGCAGCATCGTTTACGTAGGTAAGACCTGCGTCAGAGGTCATCCAGTAAACGGCATCAGTAAGGTTATCTACTGAAGCTTGAGTAAGTTTAAGTTCTTCTTCTGCACGTTTGCGCTCGGTAATATCAACGTGTGTGCCAATCATTCTTATTGCCTTACCGGTTTTGTCGAAAATTATATCAGCACGTGATAGGATATCAACCCAATGCCCGTCTTTGTGTAACATCTTAAACTCCAGTTCAAAACGATCACGTTTTTTATTTATCACCTCGCTCTGCATCTCCCATGCTTTTTTTGCATCTTCGGGTAATATTTTTGTTTCCCACACTGACAGTTTATTAGGTAACTCATCATCATTGAAGCCCAGCATACTCTTCCAAGCCGGCGAGAAATATATTTCGTTGGTAATCAAATTCCAATCATAAACACCATCGCTGGAAGCTTTCATAGCCAAATCGTAGCGTTCTTCACTTTCTTTTATCTTTATGGCGGCTTGTTCAAGCTCCGTTATATCGTGAACCGAACCTACAATATGAGTACATACCTCATTTGCATTAAATATTGGCACAATGTTAACATGACCAATTCTCACACCTGTAGGGTAATCGGTAGTTTCTTCCCACCACGTCATTGTTTTATTATCAATTGCATACTTATATTTTTCCAACACCAATAACAGCGAAGATTTGGGGATTACATCGTTAATTAGTTTGCCAACAACCTGATCTTTTGTAAGCCCTGTTACCCGATAGAAAGATGGATTTACCGAGTTAAATCTATAAACGCCATCAGATTCAACATCAATATAAAACAATATGTCAGCAACAGTTTTATATATTGATGAAAGGCGTTTTTCGCTCTCATTAAGTGAAGTATCCGCTTCCTTTTTCTTTGTAATATCCTTTACGCTTGTAAGAAAATATTCTGGATTATTATTTTCGTCGCGCTTTATCGAAGCAACGACGTCGGTCCAAACAACATCTCCATTTTTATGAATATATCGTTTTTCAAATTGCACACGGATAGCTTTTCCTGATAGCAACGATTTCTCAACATCATTGCTAAGCTTGATATCATCGGGGTGAGTAATTTCCTTCCAATGTTTCGATTTAAGTTCTTCGGCAGAATACCCGAGCATTTCGGAGAAAGATCTGTTAATGCTCAATGTACCATCAACATCTATTAACAATTTGCCGAGTGGTGAGAATTCAAATATACTTCTAAATCGCTCTTCACTTGCTTTAAGTTTTTTATCAGCTTGCTTGCGTTGAGTAATATTGTGAAGTATGCAATGTGTTTGCTGAAAACGACCTTGTAGATCGTATCCTATTCTTCCTTCAACTTCATAGGTAACTTCTTTACCTGATTTAGTAACTAAATTGTATTCAACATTATGAATTTCACCCGTTTTAACAAACTTAGGAAAGCGTTTCTTAAGCAACTTAATATCCTCAGGCGCAATGAATTCACTAATATTCCTACCAACAACTTCATCATTTTGATAACCAAGTTGTTCCAACCAGGCATTATTAATTTGCAATATATTACCTTCAATGTCAAGCGATTGATATGGTACAGGAGACCTTTGGTATAATTGCCGGAAACGCACTTCGCTTTCTTGTAATGTTCTTTTTGCTTTTTTGCGATCCGAAATATCTCTGGCAAAACCAAGTATTGTTTTTTTACCATTATCAAAAAATACGCCT
>CAZGWS010000135.1:0-4762 GCA_964528805.1 uncultured Lentimicrobiaceae bacterium
TAAATGATATATCAGAATATAAATTGTCATACTTTGCAATCATATCTTTAATTATCAAAAACCAGTTGTCATTTCCGTCAGGGTCATCAAGGTATTTATTCCAGAAATATTCGGAGCCAAAATGGGCCAAACAAATATTAAGATTACTGAAATCCTCCAGCACTTTTTTGTAGTTACGAGGATCGGTAAAATTTGAACACAGCTCTTTTTTGCTTTTTCCGGCTGTGTCAATAGGTTTGTCAGATGCTGATAATAACTTAATTATTTTTCTTTTACTGCCTTTAAAATGAACAGGATTGTACGGGCTGCAATGAGTAATTATGGGGAGGTTGTTCTCTTGGCAGTATTCGTAAATAGGATACAGCCTTTCGTCATAGGGGAAATATCCAAGGGGAGGATATAGCTTAACGCCGGTAAATCCCCACTGTTCAACCGACTTTTTAAGTAGTTCAAAGATACCTTCTCTTCGTGGGTCTATATGAATAAACGGTAATATTTGAGGATGAGTTTTTTTCAATCTTCCCAGTTCGGCTAACTGATCTGCGTAAGCACGAGGTACTTTACCTGCATTCATAAATGCCATATCCATCGGTAATATAACAAATTGAGTATCTTTGGGATAGAACCTACTGCAGTTTTCAAAAATAAGCTGCTGACTACCCAATTTTCCTATGCTAACAAACTTTATATACCTATTAAAAAGATCTTCGTCGGAAAAAGGATTTAGGTTATTAAGAAGCTTTGCCATAATGTAATAACCGGGTTTTGAAGCTAATATACGAACTAATCCCAATGGCAGAAAGCGTCGTGGGATATCAACATCTTTAAAAATATGAATGTGACTATTTATCAACATGTGTTGTTAGCTTTAATATGGATATTACTGTTTTACGCTAACAAATATAGTAACTTTTTGCATTATAGCAGCTTATTGGATAGTTGAAAATTACTTATGCCATAGTTTCCATGATGCTTCGGCTTGAATTTCAAGCATTTTTTGACCATTTATACATGTGCAACCCTGCTTTCTTCCCTTGCTAAGAAATTGTGTTTCAGCAGGATTATAAACAAGATCGTATAATATATGATTGGCGGTAAGAAACTCATAAGGTATTGTGGGCGATGCGTTATTATTAGGGAACATGCCAACAGGTGTGGTATTAATAATAAGGAGATTATTCTGAATCATTTCTTGATTAAGCCACTCGTAGTTTATCTGCATTTCTTTTGCGTAATTACGGCTTACAAACTTAAACAACACGCCTTGTTTGCGTAATACATATGCAACTGACTTAGCACTGCCGCCAATACCAAGAATAAGTGCAGTTATACATTTTTTACTTTTTAAAAGAGGTTTAATAGTTTTCTCAAAGCCAACAACATCAGTATTATATCCCAAGAGTAACTTACCTTTCTTGTTGTTTTTAACCTTTATTGTGTTAATTGCTCCGGTTAATCTTGCATTTTTGCTTATAAAATCAACATAACTGCCAAGCGATTGTTTATATGGTATGGTTATGTTTAGCCCTCTTATATTAGGATTATTTGCAAGTAATTCAGGAAGCTCATCTACATCACTTAGTTCAAATATGCGGTACTCGGCATTTATACCCATTTTTTGAAATTTCTTATTGAAATAATCTGGAGAAAATGAATGTGATAATTTTTTTCCTACAAGTCCGTAAATATCCATTGATGGTTAACCTTCTTTTAAATTACTATCTACAATATTATCTGCACCGCGTTCTAACAGCCAAATGCTAACTATTCCAACAATCATTATTGCAATTGCAGTGAAAAATTCAGTATTTATCTGAGGAAAAAAATAATCATAACCCGTAATCTTTATCTTGTCTCCAAACAAAGTTTCGATTGCATTTTTCCATGGCCATATTACACCAAGTGAACCTAAAATAAATCCTGTCAAAGCTGCTATTGTTTGATTTTTGTAATGTTTAAATACCCATGCAAGTACGTGAGAAAATGCAAGAAGACCTCCCACTGCACCAATTAGCACCGGCAGTAAAACATTCAAATCTCTGTTGTTTATTGCATCAATTGCAATAAGTTGATAGTTGCCCATAAGTATTAATACAAACGAACCGGATAAGCCAGGTAATATCATTGAGCAAACAGCAACAACGCCACAAAGTATAAGATAAAAGAAATTATTGTTTTGGCTGGCAGGTGTGAAGAATGTAAAACTAATTGCGAGTGCTGTACCTAATATGAAACTAATTATTGAGCCCATACTCCAGTTTTCGATTGTTTTGCCAACAAAATAGACTGATGCCAGTATTAATCCAAAGAAAAACGACCAGAGATAAACCGGGTACTCCTTGAATAAAAAATCGAATATTTTGGCTAATAAAATTATTGAAAGTATTACACCGGCAAATAACGAGATTAAAAAATACAAATCGGTTTTTGTGGCAAATACTTTAAATTTTCCATGCAAAAGTAATTTTAGCGATGAAACGCCAAATGATTTAATAGCATTAATAAGTCTTTCAAACACTCCTGCAATTAATGCAATGGTACCACCCGATACACCGGGTATTATATTGGCTATCCCAATTGCCATTCCCTTTAGGAAAAAAATAATATAAGAGTTCATGTCCTTAATGGTTAATGTTATATTTATTTAAATTATCGCAACTATACTTTTTGCTAATTATTTAAAAACCCATATAAGGTAGATGCACAGCATATTAACTTACTCATAAGATTGCTATTTTCAAACGCCAAATATAATTTTTTTTACAATATATATTATATAATGCACTCATTTTACGAGTACATGTTAGTTTTGTTAGCAAATCGTTAGCAAATAAAAAAGCCCACTATTATAGCGAGCTTTTATTTACCTGATTTACAGGCTTCTTATATGGTCGGGGTAGCAAGATTCGAACTTGCGATCCCCTGCTCCCAAAGCAGGTGCCTTAACCGGACTGGGCCATACCCCGTTTGTTTTGAGGCTGCAAATGTAAAAATTTAATCAATTAAAAAACAAGAATAAAATTATTTTTTTTCAATAAAATTATCAATCAGCTCAAAGAGCTCTTTTAAGCTTACAGGTTTTTTTAAAAAGGCATCGCAACCTGCATTATAACACTGATATTCAGTATGAGTAAGAACATATGCTGTTTGAATAATAACTTTAATATTAGGATTAATTTCCTTTATTTTATGTGTAGCTTCGAGCCCGTCCATTTTAGGCATCACAATATCCATAATAATAATATCAATGTTGGGGTTATTTTCAACAATTTCTAATGCCTGCTTTCCATCTGTTGCAATTAATACTTTTGCACCTGTGTACTTAAAAGCAGATTTGTAATACATAATGCTGGATGTTACATCCTCAACAACCAGTAATGTGATATTGTTCCATCTGCCGGTCATATCAAAGCTATTTATTTTGAATAATATTAAAAATGAGTTCTGATAATTCGGCAGCCTTAAATGGTTTGCCAATGTAATCGTTCATCCCTGATTTGAGAAATTTTTCTTTGTCTCCTTTTAACGTGTTTGCCGTCATTGCTATTATGGGTATCCCTACTTTAACATTTCGGCTTTTTTCAATCTCTCTAATTTTTTTTGTGGCTTCAATTCCGTCCATAACAGGCATTTGAATGTCCATGAACAATATATCGTATTTGTTGTTTTTAAATTTTTCTAACGCAATTTCACCATTGTCGGCAATTTCAATGTTATGACCAAGGCGTTCAATAATAAAGCGTGCAACACGCTGATTTATAGAGTTATCCTCTGCAACAAGTATGTTTAAACTTCTAATTGCTTCTAAAAAAGTTTCGTCAGAGGTTGCTTTGGGAATTTCATTATCCGATGCTTTTTGCAATTCAATAGTGAACCAAAATGTTGATCCTGACCCTACCACGCTATCAACTCCAATCTCTCCATTCATCATTTTGGTAAGGCTTTTTGATATTGCTAATCCAAGACCTGTACCTCCAAATTTGCGTGTTGTTGATGCATCTGCCTGAGTAAAAGATTCAAAGAGTCTTTCTTTGGCTTCAGTTGATATACCTATCCCGCTATCAGTTACTGTGAGCTTTAATTTTATTTTATTGTCATCGGAGTTAACAAGTTTACAACCAATACTTATTCCTCCTTGTCTGGTAAATTTTACTGCATTGTTGATAAGGTTTATTAGTATTTGTTTTACACGCAGTGAGTCGCCAACCACAAATGTTGGTATTGCTTTGTCAACCTCAAATTTAAGATAAATGTCTTTTTGATCTGATTTGAACCTGAGCATTTTAACAACCTCATCAATAATTTTGTAAACATTAAATGTTATTTTTTCGAGCTCAATTTGACCTGCTTCTACTTTTGAAAAGTCGAGAATATCATTAACAACGGTTAGAAGATTTTCGCTCGAAATATCAATAATATTTAAGTATTCCATCTGATCCTCAGTAAGTTGGGTTTGTTTAAGTGCTTCAACCATACCAACTACACCGTTCATGGGAGTTCTAATTTCATGTGACATATTTGCCAAAAACATCGACTTTGCATTTGTTGCCAATTCTGCTTTTTCTTTTGCTTCAATAAGTTGCTGCTTTGTGCGGTTTAATTGTATATGAACGCGTGCACGAGCTAATAGTTCTTCTTCAACAAATGGTTTATGAACATAATCAACAGCACCACAGTTAAATCCTTCAATAATGCTTTCAGGGTTATTTTTAGATGTTAAAAAAATAATGGGGATATCTTTTGTTTGTGGCATTCTTTTTAA
>CAZGWS010000135.1:4862-8405 GCA_964528805.1 uncultured Lentimicrobiaceae bacterium
TCTTTAGGCATACCGTAAACAATGCACGAATCGCCACTTTGTGCAATAGTTGTTGCTCCTGCTTTTTTAAGTTCGAGCATACCTTCGGAACCATCGTTTCCCATGCCTGATAAAATTATTGCCAGTATGTTATTGCCGGAGTATTTTACTGCTGATTTAAATAACATGTCAACTGATGGTCGGTGACGGTTTACTTTTTCTCTTGTATTAAGTTCAACAAAAAAGTTGAAACCATTATTTTTAAGCTCCATATGTTGGTCTCCTGGGGCTACAAGAGCCAGCCCTCGATAAAGTTGGTCTCCTGATATTGCTTCCCTAACTGTTAGTTTGCTGTGATCGTTTAAACGTTGAGCATAGGATGCTGTAAATTGAACAGGCATGTGTTGCACTATTAAAATAGGAGGGGTGTTAGCATTAAGCTGTGATAGAATCTCAAAAATGACTTCGGTTCCGCCTGCCGATGAACCAATAACTATAAAACTGTTGCATACTTTATTTTGTGGTATCTTTTTTGACAAATTATCGGCTTTTTTAACGAATGTGTTTTTCCTGTACAGAAATTTAGTGATGTGTGATCGTGCTGCTGCTGTTATTGCTGATACAAGTTTTTCTTTCCATTCATCAATGAGTAGAGTAGAACCTACGATAGGTTTTTCAATAACATCAATTGCCCCATATTTATATGCCGATAATGCAATTTCACTTTCTTTTTTGGTAATACTTGATATTACAACTACGGGTAAAGGATGTTGCTTCATTATTTTTTTAAGGAATGTGATACCATCCATGCGTGGCATTTGGATGTCGAGGGTAATAACATCCGGCTTTTCTGTTTTCATTTTAGTTACGGCAACATACGGATCGGAGGCGGTAGCAATAACCTCCATATTTTCTTGTGATGAAATAATTGCTATTAACGTTTGCCTTATCAGAGCTGAATCGTCAACAACAAGTACTTTTATTTTGCTTTTTGAAATCATTTTATTTGGTTCTTTTTAACATATTTCATTTTTACAAGCCCGGTAGCAGTATTAAAAATTAGCTTTCTTCCTCTGTCGCCACCTAAACTTTTTGCAACAACATTTATACCCACCTCTTCTAATATACTTTTCTGTATTTCAATATTTCGTTCTCCGATGTTGAATATACAATCACTTGACCTGAGTACAGCCGCCCCACCAAATACCTTAGCTACAATATCTTTGGGGTGCGAACCGAGTAATACCATGCCATTTATCAGTTTATTAATCGCAATATTGCCATATTTTGGTGAGGCAAGTCCTGTCCCATTCCAATAGGGCATCATATAATGGTTCATACCTCCTATATTCAACTTACTATCCCACAAGCATATAGCCACACACGAACCAAGTAAGGTTGTTATTTCCATGGTTTTTTTTGAATACTTTAATGCCCCCGGTAGTAAGAAATGTTTTAAAGATTCACTCATATTATTTGTGTACTATGTTACAAATCAATTGTTTATACATTTGTTATCTTTTTGCTTTCTTTTATTCTTATATTAATTGTCTTTAGCAAACGTCAGTTAAAATAATTCTTCGTCAAATAATATTTCATCATTTTCAAAGTCATCATCAGCAGCATTGCTTACAGGTATAGTTATGCTTACTTTTGTTCCGTGTTCTGAAATAACATTTATGTTACCATTGAGTAGTTCTATTAGTGCTTTTACAACAGATAAGCCTAAGCCAGTTCCTCCTGTTACTGAATTTATTGTTGTGTCAATTCTACTAAATCTGTTAAAAATCACATCTAAATTTTCCTCCGAAATTCCATCGCCATCATCAGAAATAATAATGTTAAGATAACTATCAACTAATTCAAATTTACAGTAGATGGAACAGCCTTCAGGGCTATGTTTAATTGAGTTACTAAGAAGATTTAGTAGGATTAAATTTAATTTCTTAGAGTCGGTTACGAAACTGATAATATTATTATTGTTAATATTTGTGGTAACTTGCAATTTCTTATTAGTAATGTCAAATTTAAACTTCTTTAATACAGAGTTGAAGATATCATTAATTATCACATTTGAAGTTTCGTATCCTTCTAAACCTGCTTCAATACTTGCTGCGGCAAATATATTTTGTAGTTGGAAATCAAGTTGGGCAGCCTCTCTGTGAATAATTTCAGCCATTGGTATTGCTTTATGCATTTTATCAGCATGTAATGATAGTATATTATCAGCCATACTTATAATTGAACTAAAAGGGTTGTAAACCTCATTCATTATATTCGAGATAAAATTGCTCTTTAACGCCTCAGATTCAGATAGTTTAATGTTGAGGTCGTTAATAGTTTTCTGTAATTCTTTAATTTGCTTCGACTTTTTTATTATTTCTTTATTATCCATATTAATAGTTTTATACTTTTTTGTAAACAGCAGGAAAAACATTTTTAAGTGAAAAGCTTGTGTTTATTAATGATTCGGAGTGTCCAAGGAAGAGGTAGCCACCTGAAGCTATATTTTTTATTAACATATTAACTACCTTCTCTTGTGTCTTTCTGTCGAAATAAATAAGAGTATTTCGGCAAAAGATTATATCAACGGGTTGTGTAAATGGCGATTTTTCGTCTAACAGGTTGTATCTGAATAACACTACTTTGCTTCTTAAGCTTGGGGCAATTCGTATTTGATTTTTCGATTTGTCTTTACTTTTTAGTAGATATTTTGATTGATATTTGGGAGGTATAATCTCAAGGTTATTTGCTGAATATATTGCTTTTTTAGCTTTTTCAATTACTAAAGTGGAGATGTCGGAAGCATAAATGCTGAAGTCTAGAAATGGGATATTTTTCTTTTCCTCATTCATCACCATTGCCAGGGTATAAGGCTCTTCGCCACTAGAACAACCTGCACTCCATAGTTTTAGTTTTTTTCTTCCGGTTTCTGATATATATTGTTTTAACAGCGACTTTGCCAAAAAATCGAAGTGATCAGCTTCACGAAAAAAGTCGGTTTTATTAGTTGATATTCTATCAATCATGCTAACAGCTTCTTGCTTACCATTCTTGTTTGTTAACACAAAGTCGCAATATTGAGTATAAGTGTGCATGCCTAAAGCGGCTAATCTTTTTTGAAGCCTTGATTTTACAAGAACTTTTTTATGTGGGTACAAATTTATCCCGTAATTTGTATAAATAAATTCACTTAGTCGCTTAAAATCAGTATCCTGTAGCTCTCCATATATATTATTATTAGTCATCAATACTGTTAAAATCTCTCAAATTCATCATCAAGAGAGTCTTGTGTATTAAGATCAATGTTAATACCACCACCTGTATTTGCATGATTTTGCTTTGTTCTTGCACCTTTCCTTTCAGTAATAAGTTTTTGCGATGTTACAGGATTGTGGCGATTGGGGTCATCTACAGCTCCTATATCAAAGTACGATATTACATTTTTAAGTTGCTCGGCTTGGCTTGCAAGTTCTTCTGAGTTAGTTGCCATTTCTTCTGCAGATGCTGCGTTTTGCTGCGATATGTCGTTTAGCATTTGTATTGCATTATTTATCTGCTCAG
>CAZGWS010000136.1:0-8387 GCA_964528805.1 uncultured Lentimicrobiaceae bacterium
GTATATTCAATATCATACAACCAACCTACTCTTGATAATTCAGCTTTAATCTTGCAATTGAGCCTCTAACCCGCCTGTAAGTTTTTTATCAATAGATTCTTCTTTCTTCTTTTCTAACTACTTTTTATATGCAGAAAGCAGTTATCTTTTTCTTGAACATATACTTTTTTGAGTTCAATTTTATGACCCCTATGATCAGATCTGTAGCTTTGTCTGTCAATTTATCGTATTGTTTTGGTATGGTTCTACTTACACATACATAGGGTCTGCTGAAAAACACATAACACTTATGGTTCATAACGATGCCGGCGATGACTCAAAATTACTTGTACTTGTTGTTGCTACTGGCAGCACAACCGATACTGACGGTGATGGTGTACCTGATAATTTAGATGCATACCCTACAGACGCTACACGCTCCTTTAATTCGTATTATCCTAATGAAACTGATTTGGAAGTTTTGCTTTTGAAGATTTGTGGCCGGGATATGGCGATTACGACTTTAATGATTTTGTTGTAAACTTTAATTACAAAATTGTTACAAATGCTCAAAATGAAGTTGTAGATGTAATCACAAAATTCCAGATTATGGCAGATGGTGCATCGCTAAATAATGGATTTGGGATTGTATTTGACGCACCGTCATCATCATCCGTTGCAAGTGTAACCGGATGTATGAAGTTTGGAAACGCAGTGCAAATTGATCCTAAAGGTTATGAAGTAGGGCATACAAATACAACAGTAATTATTCCATTTGATGCCATAAACCCAATTATGGATGGAGGAATGGTTAATACTATTATTGATGGAAGATATGTACAAACTACAGTGAACACAGTTACTACACATTTTGGAACACCACAGGCTTCTATTGGAACTCCACCTTTTAATCCTTTCATATTTGTGGATCAGGAAAGAGGACACGAAGTTCGTTTAAAGAACCAAGTCCCAACCAACCTTGTTGATCCTGATTATTTTGGAACAGAAAGCGATGCTTCAGATCCGGCTACAGGGGCTTATTACGTCTCATCAACAGGCTTGCCATGGGCAATTAGATTCTGGTTAACTTTGAATATCCTGTTGAAACAGCTGACATTCTTATTGCTTATCTAAAGTTTGCCACATGAGCACAATCAGCAGGAGTTGATTATGCAGATTGGTATATGGACAAAACCGGTTATAGGAATGCATCAAATATTTATGTAGTTCCACAATAGGAAACCGAGAAAACTATTTTAACGCTTTCTAGGACAAATAATAACAGAAAATAAAATCCCGTAGGTCGATTGATTTACGGGATTTTATTTTACTATTTGTTTGTGCTATTTTGCTAAGATGAATTGATATTTAACACTATTTTTTATACTAATTCGAATTATCAACACCTTTTGCTAATATGCTAATTTACGTAAAATACATTATTTTAGTCTAATGCTTGCATAAAATCACTGTATTTATACACAATATCTTAATAAATATACAAATAACTTCCATTTTAAACATTTATTTAAAAAAATGTCTTGTTTGTAAAAATAGCCCTTTTGGGTGATAAATACTTCGATTTTATTCAATTTATTTGCAAATACATTTTTCAACCTATGTAGATGCTTAGAAATTTTATTTTCATATTACCTACCTTTTTAGGATTTTGTTTGAATGCACAAAATACTCAGTTGTACTCATCTAAATCTGGTGTTATTAAATATATTTTCAACGGTCGTAAGCAAGGCACTGAAATTATTTTTTTTGATAATTACGGTAAATTGTTATCTGATTTGAAAAAAACTTTCACTTTAGTTGATGGTGATACCATTATCGAATCATTTCTTAGTATTTATAAACACGACACACTTTTTGAGATAGACTTAAATAATCGTACAATTTTATTGAGTAAATCAAAAGGGCTTCCAAATAATAACAAGTTAATTTCTACTACAATGATTGATGCATTAGGGTATAAAAAACTCGGCACTGAGAAAATTGCCGGTATAAGTTGTGATATTTATTTAGGAGATTATGGAAAACTGTGGATACTGGGTAACGTTGTTATAAAGTCGGAGATGGAAATAATGGATATGCTAATTACAAGTGAGGCTACAGCCTATTTAACTAACATACAAATACCTAAGAAAAAATTTGACATACCAAAAAAATTAAAACTAATAAATCAATAATTAACAACTAAATTTTATCAAAATGAAAAAAATAATTAATTCAGTTTTTATGATTGTGGCCATGGCATTACTTATTTCGTCTTGTGGCAAAGATCCCATTACACCAAATCCAGATCCAGATCCCTCAGGCGGTGATCATAATGTACTTTGGAGTTACGATATGGGTTTTGGAGCTATGGACGACATTACACCTGCCATCGACAATAACGATAATAGTTATTATTCCATTGCAAATGGAGAAACATCAAAAGTTGTTGTATTTGCACTAGATAAAGATGGAAATGAACTTTGGAAAAATGAGCTGGATGCAAGTTCGGTAGGTAAAACTATCTATGCTGATAATAAAATATTTGTTTCTACTGATTCTCCTGTGTCGATTTACTGTATAAATGCTGCATCCGGAAGTACTGAATGGGTGAAAAACTTAACAGAAGAGTACGATTTTCAATGGCTACCGGTTACGGCTTTTGCAAACGGAAGATTATACATTTCATCAGGTCAGATTATGGATGGCTTTCTTGTTGCTTATGATTTATCAGGCAACGAGGTATGGGTAAAACAAACTTACTTGCTTGGTGGAACTCTAAATCTGTCGGTAAGTGGAAACGCTTTGTATTTCCATGATGGAAATTCTCTTTTCCGTTACAACGACAATGGTGCATCATGCGATTCAATTTGGGAATACGATTTTTCTAACAAAAGCAGCAGAGGAATGCTAAACTTTTACACATTGCCAATTGGCGAAGATGGAAATATTTACATTCGTGAAGAGAATATTAACATTATCTCGCCTGATGGTCAACTTGTAAGCACTATTAATCTTGATGCAACTTATGATCAAAGTGTCAGCAATATTACTTTAACATCCAACAACGACATTCTTATTGGCAAAGGCAACCTTGTTAAAATGAGCAATACTGGAAATGTTGAGTGGGAGACTGATATAAATGATGGAATGTTAATTAACCCATCATTTGCTACTGCTCCTGTTATTTCAACAAGTGGTGATTTTTACGATGCGCAATTATTTGGATTATATTCAGTAAAATCAAATGGTAAGTTAAATTGGAAAGAAAATGCTGAGACTGGTGCTGGTACAGAGTATGGCAATCTTCACCCACCAATATTAACACACGAAGGAAATATTATTTCTGTTTCAGCAGAGCAAAAATTTGTACGATGCTTTAAAGGTGATGGTAACGGACTTGCAACAGGTGGTTGGCCTAAGCCTTTCGGCGATTATGGAAATACTTCAAGTAAATAGAGGCAGGAGTCAGGAGGCAGGAGTCAAGAACCAAGAACCAAGAGGCAAGAGTCAGGAGTCAGGAGTCAGGAGGCAGGAGGCAAGAGCCAAAATAATAAAGACTTGTCTTCTGTTTCTTACTTTATCTAAAAAAATAAATCCATTAATAAATTAAAAAAAAGTAATTATGAAAAATTTAAAATTCTTATTTGTATTGTTAGTATCATTAAGTTTATTAAGTATTGGTTGTAATAAAAATAATGACCCGGTTGATCCAATTGGAAACTTCAAGGGTAGTTTTAGTGTAACCATTAATGGGGCTAATTACAGCACTTTGAAGAGTGATATTTATGAAATGGAAGAAGGTGTTACATTTTATGCCGACGACAATAAAGGTGGCCAGTTTCAAATAGCCATTCCAAATATACCAGCAATCGGCGAAACTGTTACCCTTACCCTTGATGCTCCTGAAGGTGCAACTATGGTAATGGTTGCTTTGGGACCAATTGAAGGTTATTCAACATTAATAGGAGGTGCTGGTACGGTTAAACGTGAATCAGCAGATAAATACACTCTGTCAAATATTATTCTCTATGGAGGTGTTGGTTTTGCCGATGAATTCCCAATGAGTGGTACTATTACTGTTGGTGCATACGGTGATAAATAGGAACAAACAAACTTGAACCAAGAGCCAGGTGTTAAGAGTCAGGAAAATAAAGTCTTGATTCCTGTCTCCTGTCTCCTGTCTCTTGATTCCTGTCTCCTGATTCCTGTCTCCTGTCTCCTGTCTCTTGATTCCTGTCTCCTGATTCTTGTGCTGTTTCGGATTTACAATCCGAAACTTAATAACATTAAATTTTACATACATGAAACTTATAACATACACAAAAACAATATTATTTGCAACACTAGTTTTATTACTGCATTCGTGCGAAGAAAGTGTATTGCCTAATCCTGTAGATAATCAAATAGACAGACTAAATTGGTCCTATGATTTTGAAACAGTTATGGCATTATCTCTATACAACAGTGTTCCGGTCATCGATGAAGCAGGTAATATTTATGTAGCTGCCGATGTTCAGTATGGTGGACAAATAATTAAACTTTCTGCAGAAGGAAGTGAGATTTGGTCGGTTAAAGAAAGTGCATTTCCCTTATCAAGATTGATTTATTTTAATAATAAACTTTTCTATATTGTTGAAAATGAACTTATTTGCAGAAGCGCAACTGATGGATCTGAGTTGTGGACAGCTGATGCTCCCGGAGGATACAATACATTGGCTTTAACTCCGGATAAAATTTATACTAATAAGTTTGAAGATGGTGGAATTTTTGGTTGTAATAACTCCTTAATGGCTTTCGACCATGATGGAAATAAAATTTGGGAAACGAAAATCAAATATTCAGGTAACGATACCATAACTTATCCAAATGCCATAAGCGTTAACGGTAACAATATTTATTTGGGGATATTTGTAGAAGTTGACAATTCTGATTTTGCAATTGTAAGTTATACTGATGAAGGAAACAGCGTTACAAAACAATGGTCGTGGCTTGCACCCAAAGATTATTCAGTAGGGGGAGGAACTCCACGAATAAAAGATTTTGCCATTGATGATAATAACAATCTTATTTTCGGAATGGAAAATAGTGGCACACAACATATCTTTTCGGTAAGTAACACAGGTGTAACAAACTGGCATACAGCCACAACATTGTCTAAAATTATTTCCAATGTTACTATTGATGCCAATGGTAATTGTTTTGTGGCTTACGATAAATGCGAAAAAATAAATCAGGGAGGCATTGTTTGGATATCAGATATTAAAACCGACTGGCAATATGAAGGGTTAGTTTCAAAAGCTCCAGTATTAAGTCAGGATGGTAATATTACTTATGAAAACATTTCTAAAATTCTTACTTCGGTAGCCCCTGATGGCACAAATTTATGGGAGCAATTTTGGGGATGTGAGCTTTGTAATGATGAATTCCATAATCTTACAATAAACCGTAATGGCGATATTATTGTTATTACCAAAGCGGGTGTTTTTAGTTTCAAAGGTGATGGAACCGGGCTATCTGATAAGGGTTGGCCAAAAAGATATGGCGATTATGGTAATACTTCAAGTAAATAAAAAATAGAATCTGTCATTTCGAGGGAAGCTTTCCCGATTTTTCATCAGGATTGCGACGAGAAATCTCCTAAGAAACAGACATTTACTCAGTAGATTTCTCCCTACGGTCAAAATGACAACCACAACAATGATAACAAGACAACAGCGATAACTTAACAACCACAACAATGACAACACTTAAACATTTACTCACAATCATCATCGCAATAGCGATACTAACAATCCCTTTTGGATGTAAAAAAAATGCTAATAAACCAGATCCAGAACCTACTCCACAACCCGGAGAAGTTATTGTTGCTGACATCACAAATGTTATGGATGCAGAAACTCGTGCAGCTATAACAGCAATTGATACCGTAAACTTTACCTTTACTTTTAGTGGGGAGACCGATCTGCTAAACAAATTAAAGGTTGGTGATATTATAGTTGATAGCGCATCCGCATTAGCTGAATATGGTTATCTACGAATGATTACAAAAATTGAAGGATCAAAAGGTGAAAAGCGGATTCAAACTCGTCCTGCCGGATTAACCGAAGCAATTCATCAAGGTAGCATACATTTTAATAGTGGGTTGCTCAAAACAAGTCAAATAGCGCACATGAAACTTGCTGATGGTGTTACTTTAAAAACTCTTAAAGGTACTGATTTTACAGTATTTGATATGGATTACAACATGGATTTTGGTAGCGGTAACGATAAAATCACCATTGATGGTAATACATCTCTATCAATTGATATGTTTTTTGATTTCGATTGGACTTGGTGCCTATTTTGCGCTCCTCCAACGGTTGAAGTTGAGCTATTTGAATCAGGGGTTGAGCTAAATCAAAGTGCATCAATTAATATTACTTCTGAACTTGGTGCAACACTACAACAACGTATGCCAATTGCAACATTCTATTTCGAACCATGGACTTTTGCAGTAGGCCCCATTCCTGTTGTTTTTGTACCAAAAATTCAGCTATTTGTAGAGGTTGATGGTAGTGTAACAGCAGAATTCACAACTGGAGCATCTGAGTCATTTAATGGAAAGCTTGGCTCAAGATACACAGCTGATGATGGATGGAGTATGATTAAAGAAAAAAACTCCACTTTTGATTATTATCCTCCTCAGATAGATCTTTCAGCAAGTATTGAAGGTAATGTTGGTCCCGAGGTAAGTCTATTACTATATGGAATAGCTGGTCCATATAGTAACATAACAGCATGTGCTAAGTTGGATGCCGAATTACATACTGGAACCAGCAATTGGGATTTAGATTATAAAGTAGGCGTAAAAGCTGAAGCTGGAATCAAAATAGATGTGCTTCTTTTCGAAGATAGTTGGGGTGAATCAATTTGCTTATTTGAACACACGCTTATGCATCTCGAAGATGAACCAATGGAAAATGGCGTTTTTTGGGAATATCCCATCGATGGACATTGGTATTCACTTGGTAGCGATATAAATTTACAGGCACGAACATCGGGCGCAACTCCAACCGATGTTCAGTTTGTTGTTGACGGTAATATTATTTCAACAGATACCGAAGAACCTTTTGAATACAACTGGAATACTACCGGAGCTTCGCATGGTGAACATAATTTAGTTGTGAATTATGTATTAGGAGGCAACGTTGTTTCAAGTGATGAAATTACAATTAGTTTGCTAAATGCACAGTGGGAGGTAGTTGATTTAACAAACCAAGGTCAAAGCAACGAAACCATAAATTATGATGTGTACTTTAGTGATACTGATAATGGATGGATGGTAGGTGGAACAGCTTATGGTTTTGGTGGTTATTTGCTTTTTACGGATGATGCCGGTGCAACATGGCATAAAGCTAGCCCTGATGACTTTTTAATTAGTATGCAAGAAATACAATTTATTAATGAAAATGAACTAGCTATCAAGATGTTTGACGGTTCTGTTTTTACTGCCGGAACATGGAATAAAGAATATGGATATTTTGATTATACGGGGAATTGGATTGTTACTTTTAGTAACTATGCTGTTAATAGTCTTGCTATGAGCTCAAACGGTACTCTAACTGCCATTGGTTATAGTTATATTGATGATAAACAATATATAATTGATGCAAATTCGGGTAATCATGAGTTTGAAGGGGTAATTCCAATTGATAAGTATTATGATGACAACCCTGCTAATGCTGAAGTGTATTTTAGAAACACTAAAGGAATTATTTATAATATTAAGAGTCAAAGTAATCCGCTAAAACAATATATCATGCTTTCGGAAAATGATGGTGCCGGTTGGGAAACAATTGTGCTTAATGCTCCCGGCATAACCCGTGAAGACAGGGTTTATGATGCTTTCTTTTTAACTGAGGAAAAAGGATGGTTAGTAGGTAAAGAAAATCAAGGACATGCGTTCGTTATTATAACCGAAGATGGTGGGCAAACATGGGAAAAAGTAGATGTTGAACAAGCTCACAGCTTTGGCTCAGTTCACTTTATGAGTGATATGGAAGGGTATGCAACAAGTAACACAATGGATTATGGCGATGATCCTACTTATAAACTATTCCATACTATGGATGGAGGTTATACTTGGGAACCAGTGGAATTAGTTTATACAAAATTACCAATGCGTAAAGTAGTTTTTCAAGGCCCTTATATTGGATATGCTGTTGGTAATGGAGCTGAAACTTATAGGTTCAGCGTTGGAAAGTAAATCTATGCCACTTAATTAAAGTAGCTTAACTAATTTACACATAAATTGGAATTATTGCAATAACATAACTGCAATAATTCCATTTTTTTATTGATTTATACCAAATACTCCCCAACTAAAATGGAGAACATTCAATAGGGCTATTTGAGTGTTTTATACC
>CAZGWS010000137.1:0-8324 GCA_964528805.1 uncultured Lentimicrobiaceae bacterium
TCAAAAATTTCCGAGTGCATTTATTTTAATGCATCTGCTTCGTTGCGAAACCCTTTAAATATTAGTATATATCGTCAGATTTCGACGCCTTGTATCTACATCAAACTAAACGCATGAATTATTCAGGCTAAGTTTGGTGAGATTTTTACTTTCCCTATATTGTAAGTTTGCTGTACTTTCATCTACATGATAACCAGAGAAAAGATATGAGGGAAAGGTAACATTTTTTGAATCTTTATTAATTTTTATCAAATTTAATGAGCAGTGAGGCAATATCTTTTAACTTCAGTACTTGTTGTGGTGATGCTTTTTCTATTGCAGCAAGAGGCATTGCAGTTGATTCGGCTTCTGCCGGATCCTGAACAATACAATAGCCTCCTGCTTTTTTAATTTTTAGTAAGCCGTCGGCACCATCGCTGTTTGCACCTGTAAGTACAACACCTATTAAGTTACTACCATAAACAAACGATGCACTTTCAAATAATATATCAATTGAAGGTCGCGAGTAATTCATTTTTTCTTCGGTTGATAGTGAGAGTGTATTATCTTCTTCAATCAGCAAGTGATAATTGGGTGGTGCAATGTATGCTGTCCCCCCCATAATTTGCTCTTTCTCATCGGCTTCTTTTATTGTAAGACTCGACTTATTATTTAAAAATTTAGCCATATAATTGTCAGATAATGAGCTTATATGTTGTACAATAAAGATAGGCATAGAAAACTGCTTTGGAAGTTTTGTCAACAATCTACCGAGGGCGTGGAATCCACCTGCTGATGCACCTATTACTACTGCTGTATATGACATTAACTATATATTTACTTAGTATGGCATTTTAAAATATTATCAGGTACTCGCTTCTACCTTATCCTCTTTAGTATTTTCTTTTTATATATTTTCTCTTTTGAGTTAATTGTCTCAAACTCATTGGCTTTTGAAGTAAATTGTATTGTTTCCTTGGATCCAAGAGCAAGAAATCCACCATTATTAAGGCTATCATTAAAAAGATTAATAACTCTATTCTGCAGGTCTTTATTAAAATATATCAATACGTTTCGGCATATTACCAGATTTACTTCTGCAAAAACACTATCGGTTACTAAATTATGCTCAGCAAATACTAGATTCTTTTTTAACGATTGATCGAAAATTACAGAGTTATAATTGGCAAGATAATAATCGGAGAATGACTGTAACCCCCCGGCTGCTTGGTAGTTAGCAGTAAATTCTTTTATCCTGTCCACAGGATAGATTCCTTTTTTTGCTATATCGAGCACATTATGATTAAAATCGGTTGCATATATTTGAGTACGATCGTAAAGTCCTTCCTCTTTTAACAGGATAGCGAATGAATAAACTTCTTCACCGGTAGAACATCCGGCATGCCAAACCTTAATAAATGGATAAGTTTTAAGAAGGGGGATTACCTCATTACGCATTGCTCTATAAAAACTTGGATCGCGAAACATCTCAGTAACATTTATTGATAAGTCGCGCAGCAGCAGTTCAAAGAAATCGGGGTTGCGTAAAACTTTATGTTGCATCTCCGATATGCTCTTAAGCTTTGCCATTGTAAGGCGGTTTAACAATCGTCGTTTAACATGTGCCTTACTATAATTTCTAAAATCGTACCCATATTTAATAAAAATGGCATCTAATATCAAATCAACCTCAATATTTATAATGTTATTCTTCTCTTTATTTTGATTTGTCATTTGCGTTATTGCATTTTTTTATAAACTTGCGAGATAATATTTAACAAGTACTTATCTTCAAATAATAAAATCATTTTTTCAGTTTTTTCATGGCATTTTGTTAGGATGCATAATAAATTCTAACAAAGAAAGGGCTTAATAAAGCCAAACGCGCAGCAGCGACAACAGTTTGTCTTTATCAACAGGTTTAGACAGATATTCGTTGGCACCGGCGGCAATACATTTATCTCTGTCTTCTTTCATTGCCTTTGCAGTGAGTGCGATTATTGGCAGTTTTTTGTATTTATTTTCTTTACGGATATTTATCATTGCCTCATAGCCATCCATTTCAGGCATCATAATATCCATAAGTATTAGGTTAATATTGTCGTTATCGTGTAATTTATTAATTCCGTCGATACCATTTTTACCAACAATAACTTTAGCATCATAGCTTTCGAGAAGACTGCTTACGGCAAATACATTACGCATATCGTCATCAACAACCAGTATTGTCTTACCTTTAATCACATCATCCTTACTGTGCACTTTCTCAAGCATCTTTTGTTTATCATCTGGCAACTCCGACTCAACCTGATGGAGGAAAAGCGTAGTTTCAGCGAGTAGTCTTTCAAATGATCTGGCTCCTTTTAGTATTATACTTTTAGAGTACTTTCTGAGCTTATCGTTTTCTTCGTGTGATAGCTCGCGTCCTGTATAAATTACAATGGGTAAGTTTGTTGCTACTTGATTTTCTTTAAACAAATCTATTAAATCAAAACCGGTCATATCTTCAAGGCCCAAATCTAAAATCATACAATCGAAATCTTCTTTCACCACTTTATCATAAGCTTCTTTTCCTGTAGCAACATCAGTAATAGCAATATTTTCTCCTTTCATTAAATTAATGATACTTTTACGCATAATAGCCTCATCTTCAACAACCAAAAGTTTTTTTATTGGTTTAGATATAATGGTATAAATTTTATCAAAAACGTTATCAATCTCTTCTTTTTTAGCAGGTTTTGTTAAATAGCCAATGGCACCCATTTTAAAGGCCTTAATATTTGTATCGGCGGCAGAGATGAAGTGAACTGGGATATGTCTGGTTTTATAGTTTAGTTTTAACCGCTTCATAACCTCATACCCGTTGATGCCCGGTAATCCTACGTCAAGAATAATTGCCTTAGGCTGATAATAATCAGCAAGATGCAAACCTGATTCTCCATCTAACGAGATGATTGCTTTAAACTTATGCTCATGGGCAAGGTTTAGCAATACTGATGCAAAATTATAATCATCTTCAATAATAAGAACAACATTGTCATTATCTAAGATAATATTTATATCATCAACAATATTTGTATTTACCTGCGGTATTGCCTTGGCTTGTTCATTTTCAATTACTTGTGTATTAAACAGCAAATTATTTTCTTCAGGATTATCATTAGTTAATTTCATATCAGCCGATTCGATAGCGGCATTATTTTCTGTACCTGTTAATTTAATTTGGTGTGGTAAATATAATGTAAAGGATGAGCCGACACCCTCGGTACTTTGAAGTTGCATTTCGCCACCAAGCAGTTTTGAGAAGTTTTTGGATATACTTAATCCAAGACCTGTACCGCCATATTTTCTGCTTGTGGTTCCGTCAGCTTGTTTAAAGGCTTCAAAAATAATCTCTTTCTTTTCTTCGGGTATGCCAATTCCTGTATCTACTATTGCAATAGATATGGTGCTTGCCGCAGAAAGATTAGGATTACTAAACTTTGTGCCTGCCTTAGGATGGCTAATTACCATACTAATTTTACCCGAGCTTGTAAATTTTATAGCATTTGAGAACAGGTTTTTAACAATCTGATGTACACGTTGTATATCACTAAGGATACTATCCGGAACGTCTTTTGCAATATCAACAACCAGTTTCAGCTTTTTTTCTTTCATCACTTGCTCAAATGTTGCCTTAACATATGCTTCAAGGTCATCAAAATACAATCGCTCAAGGTTTAATTCAATATTTCCAGATTCAACCTTTGACAGGTCTAATATATCGTTAATAAGATTTAGCAGATCGTTACCGGATGAGTTGATGGTAGATGAGAATTGCTTTTCCTTATCGTCTAAATGCTTTTTTTTGTTCTCGGTTAACAGCTGCGAGAGTACAATTATACTATTTAAAGGCGTCCGTAATTCATGTGACATGTTAGCTAAAAATTCTGATTTATATTTACTTGCAAGTTCAAGATCTTTAGCTTTATCTTCAATATCTTTACGGGCAATTTCAAGTTCAGTATTTTTTGTCTTTATGGCATCTCTTTGAATTTCAAGAGCTCTACTTCTCTCTTCAAGTTCCTCATTTGTAACTTTAAGTTCTTCCTTCTGTGTTTGCAGATTTTCTTCCGAAATTTTAAGTGCATTAGTCTGCTCTTGCAGCTCCTCGTTAGTTTGCCTTAGCTCTTCCTGCTGTACTTCAAGTTCATTTGCCTGCTCTTGTTTTTGTTGGAGAAGTTCAATTACTTTTATATGAGATTGCAGAGTTTTAATTGAAAGAGCAACATCTTTTGCTGCTGCTTCAACAAATTTAAGCTTGTTATCAGACAATTGATTTATCATTCCCAGCTCCATAACTCCAATTACATTATCATCGTTAACAAAGGGTACAACAATAAAATATTTAAGACGTTGTTCGCCAATACCATAATTAAACATTGGCAAATTATCATCCTCATTATCCGAGATTACTATCATTTTCTTTTCGGTGTACGATTGTCCGATAATGCCATCATCGCAAGAAAGCTTTTTAAACTTAACTTTATCATCATTTTTTAAAGAGTACGACGATTTAAGATATAGATTACCATCTTCAAATAAATAAATGAGACCAATTTGTGCATCTATGTATGAGCAGAAATATGTGATTAAATCAACTGTTAATTCTTCAATTGTGCTCTTTCCCTTTGTTGTACTTTCCAGCCTATTAAGCCCCGATTTATACCAATCTTGCTGTTCAATTTCAATGGCATTTTTACGTAATGTCTTTGTCATTGTAAAAAGCGATTTACCAAGGCTGTCGTTCTCACTACGCGGCGTAATTACTGTTGAATAATTGCCATCTGCGATTTTATTAGCCTGATTAACAACTGATTTAAAGCTTATTATCATCTGATTAAGGGCGTTACCAAGAATATCATCTTCGCTCCTAATTTCTACATCTTCACTATAATCACCTTTTGCCATTTGTCTGGCAATATTTGCATACGAAGTAAGTGAATCAACCAAACTACTAAAAGTATCTCGTAAGTCGCCAATTTCGTTTGGTGGTGCTTTAATAGTTTTTGGTGAGAGTTTCCCTATTTTAACCTCTTTACCCCACGATGAAAGTTGTTTAATTGGATTTACAAACCATCGGGTAACCAGTATCGAAATAAAAAATACAATAAGTAAAGTAAGTGCCAACGATATTTTAGCAATATCACTTAATCTTCTTGCATAAACAAAAGCCTCTTTGTGATCTATTTCTTCCATTAACACCCAGTTAACGCCAAGTGGTTCGAGTTCGTCAATTATTCTGTAAATACCCATCACATAATTACCATCGCCATTGTCGTCGTAATTAGCCACTTTGTTTTTATCCAATTCATTTGTGATTAGATAGTCAATATCATTTTTATGTAGCAAAAAGTCTTTCCATTCTTTTGTTTTTTTATTAGAAATTTTTTTGTTTAGAATATCTTTTTTGTTGCCAAATCTTGTAGCTGTACGAAGTAATAGATCTTCGCCAATAATAAAAGCCTTACCGGTTTCACCATAGTCTGCTTCTTTTAGTATCATTTTATTTAAACCATCCATCGTAATTTGAAGTGCGATAAGACCTATGGTTTGACCTTTCTCATCTGTAATAGGTTTTATAAAAAAACCTGAGATAATATTATAGCTTGGTTTAAAATATTCAAGATCGGTAAACAGTGTACTACCTGTTTCCAAAGATTTTCTTGCTGTTTTACTAAAGAGTGTATTTTCGAGTTTTGCGGAAAATATGTTTTGCCCTAATAATTTATCCTTCTTTACCGAGAAAAGAACGTTGCCCAATTTATCAATATAAACAAAATTATAATAATCTTTTTCCTTTATTAATATGTCGAACTCGTTCCTTAGTTTAATTGATGCATCGTCCCAGTATTTTGTTTTAACAAACTTATCCAAAGGAATATCTTCAGTCTCGAATTTACTTTTAAGCGAATCAAATACGCCAATTCGGGCTTGAGATGCAGCTGTAATTTTAAGATTATCAAGTATGCCGTCAAAGTATGTGTCAATATATTTAAGTCTTAGCTTTGAAGATGAATTTAGTGACTTATCAGCAATAATTTGAATACCTTGATATGCATTTAAATAGTTGATAAAACTAAGTGTTGCCAAAGGTATGAATGATATTGCCAAAAACCAGATTAACAACGACTTACCTACACCAATATTTTTCCATGATTTTATTGAAAATCTTAATTTTTCCCAAAAAGAAGAATCATTATAATTTACAAATTCATTATCCATATTTTTCGATATTGATATATTTTTCAATTACTTCAAATAACTCGGTCGGGTTTACAGGTTTAGATACATAATAATCCATACCTGCAACAAGGCATTTCTCTTTATCTCCTTTCATGGCAAAAGCAGTCATTGCAATTATTGGCGTGTGTTTATTTGAGTTTTCTTCAAATTTACGTATAGCTTTAGTAGCATCAAATCCGTCCATCTCAGGCATTTGCACATCCATTAACACAATATCAATGTTATCATGATTTTGTTCAAATAATTCAACAGCAACCTTGCCATTCTCAGCAGGGAAAATCTCCCAGCCTTTTCTTTGTATAAGCTGTGTAATAATCTTCATGTTAATTATCTGGTCTTCCGCAACAAGTACCTTTGCATTTTTTACTTTGTTTGCATTTTTAATTTTACTACCGCCTGTTTTCTTACTTTTTACAGATGCATACTTCTCTTTAAAATAACTTTGGATTTTAGTTCGCAAAACGGGTTTGGTTATGAAGTCGTAGTTTTTAGTCTTTTGCAGCTTGCCAACCTCAATTGATGATTTTATTTGGGATAAAAATACAATATTAAATATATTATTGGGGAAAATCTTGTTAAGTTCATCAATAATCCGATCTCCTGACATATCATCTAAATGGAAGTTAACAAACATTGTATCAAAGGTTTCTTTCTTCAAAAGTTCAACGGCTTTTTTAAATGTATAAGCACTTTTATTTTTTAATCCAAAGTTCGTAAGTATATCCGACAATACCACGGCCGTTTCTTTGTTATTATCAATAATTAACACTTTATAGCTAACTGGGTTTGGGATATATTTGGTTAAAGACTCTTCTTCATGCTTATCGCCAACAATAAGATTTATTGTGAACATAAACTCGCTTCCAACATTAATTTTACTTTTTGCTGTGATGGTCCCCCCCATAAGCTTAACAAGTTTTTGCGAAATATTTAACCCGAGTCCTGTTCCGCCATGGGTACGAGTTGTTGATGTATCAGCCTGAGTATATGTTGCAAATAGTTTTTCTATCACATCATCGGAAACGCCAATACCTGTATCGCTAACACAAAACTTAAGTCTCAGCTGTTCTTCTATGTTATCTAAAAGTTTTATTGACAGTTTAACCGTGCCTTTTTCAGTAAATTTTATCGCATTAGTAAGTAAATTTGTTAGTATTTGCTTGAGCCTAAGTGGATCTCCAACGATATAATCAGGAATGTCGTGGTCGGTATCGCAAATCAATTCATTATGTCCTTCAAGTGCTTTTATGCTAATAGTGTTAAATATCTTTTCAATCAAAGCACTGAGGCTGAATTCAATTTCTTCCAACTCAAGAGCATCGGCCTCTACTTTAGATATATCTAGAATATCATTTATTATTTCCAACAGCGATTCACCTGAAGTCTTAATATCCTCAAATCTCTCCTTTTGCAGTGCCGTCAAGTCGGTGTCCATCAAGCCCAAATCAGCCATGCCAATAATTCCATTTAGAGGTGTTCTTATTTCATGACTCATTGATGCTAGAAACAGGCTTTTTGTATTTGTAGCATCTTCGGCAACACTTTTAGCTTTTTTTAGTTCCTTAATGGTTTGTGATAACTTCTTGGTAGTTTTTTGAAGAGCAGTTCTGTGTTTAAAAAATTCTACAAATGCTTTTATTTTACTTTTTAATATCTCTAGATCAAGTGGTTTGTAGAGGTAGTCAACGGCTCCGGCCTGATAGCCCCTAAAAATATGGTTGCGCTGCTTGCTTATCGCAGTAACAAATATTATTGGGATTTGCTTGGTTTTTTCGTTACTACGCATAATCTCTGCGGTTTCAAAGCCATCCATGCCGGGCATTTGAACATCCATAAGTACCAAGGCAAACTCATGTTCAAGAAGCATACCAAGGGCTTCGTTACCTGAACTTGCAGTATAAATTTCTAATTCCGGACTATCCAGTATGCCTTCTAAGGTAATAAGATTTTCCGGTCGATCGTCAACCAATAGGATTTTGTACTTTTCAATATCCATAATAAAGTCTTATTTTGGGTAATTTTTTATTGTCTAAGCAAAGATATGATTTTTTAGCTTCTAA
>CAZGWS010000138.1:0-8281 GCA_964528805.1 uncultured Lentimicrobiaceae bacterium
AAATTTATTATAAATAGCTGAATTTATTACGTTTATAAGCAAAAAAATATATTTATTGCTTATATTTGCAATTGTTAAAAAACATACTTAAAATAAAAAAAAATGAAATATTTATTATCGATAGTTGCGGTGTTATTTTTTGTGATGGTTAGTTTTGGACAAAGTGACAAGCAGTTTGCAAAAAACCATTCTGGGATTAAAAAAGTAGTTGTTACTGAGGTGTTACAAACTACCTCATATACTTACCTTCATGTTAAACTATATAATGATACAATATGGCTTGCATTACCTAAACTTGATGCCAAAGTTGGCGAATCATATTATTATCAGGGTGGAAATGAAATGCGTAATTTTAAAAGTACACAGCTGAGACGAACTTTCGAATCAATAATATTTTTAGGTGGAGTTATTAAAGTTCAAGATGCTAAGAAGCCTGAGGGTGACTCAAAAGTAAATGTTGATAAGAGTATAATATCGATAGTGCCAATGGAAGGTGCAATTACTATTGCCGAACTTTTTGAAAATAAAGATAACTATAAAGGTAAAATTGTAAATATAAAAGGAAAAGTAATGCAGTTTAGTGAGTCTATAATGAATAGAAACTGGATACACCTACAAGATGGTACCGATTTCGATGGTAATTTTGATTTAATTGCCACTTCGCAAATGCCTGTAAGTATTGGTGATACAGTAGTTTTACAAGGTATAGTAGCACTTGATAAAGACTTTGGATATGGTTATTTCTACAAGCTTATTATGGAAGACTGTAAGGTGATTAAAAAGTAATTTTAGTAGACTCAAAAGTAGTTAAAACTATGTACTTTCGTCCATAGTGGTTTAGTTAGGATAGATTAATTTGCAAACATAATATCAAGTTGGCTATAATACCTTGATTATTTATCATGGCATGTTAGGCAAAGTGCACTACCAACATTTGAAATAACAAGAAGGTAGTCTAAGCCACTCCCGTTATGAACATCGTGACATGAGGCACATTGTAATTTGTTGTTGAAAAGTAAATCGGAAGCAATAGTTCCACCAAGACCAGAAGTTTGAGTTCCAGGATCATAAAGTCCGCCATCAGCAGTTGCCAATGTAGCATCATAAGTAAATGAAATAGGATGGTCGTTTGATAAGTCAGTTCCTAATAATGCGCTTCCACGAACATAACTAGTATTATTGCTAGCTCCACCAAAATTATCAGCAGCAACAGTACCATCATGGCAACTTAAGCATAATTTTGAATTACCATTAGGTTGACCAATTGTCCCGCTACCATCAAATGTAGGTGAACTATAAACTGTAAATGTAGCCTGTGTTAACTCGTGATTCCATAAAGGAGCATCAATACCGGTTACGGCATTGTGAGGTGTATGACAAACAACGCAAGTTTCGTGAGAGGGATTCCATATTTTATTTGAAAAATCATGCGCACTTCCACTTATCTGTGCCATACCTACCTGTACCATACAGGTTAAGAAAATTACTGTTAATACTTTTGTTATTGATTTCATTATTCTATTATTTAACTATTATAAAATTATTTTCACTTTAGTTTAACAATCTCTATGCCTAAGCAGTTGCAATATTTAAATATAGAATGATTCTTAATATGATTGCGGCACGTACATGGACCAATTTGCTGTAATTATGCCAATAATTTTAATACGGCAGAGTAATAAATGGTAGTTTGTACATCTATTTTACGACGTATTAGGGATGTGAATTGTATTAGATTATCAGTGATTAGGAAAGAGTGTTACAACTTTTGAAAAATTGTAAGTCGCAGATATACAGTATTATAAATGCATCAGGATCGTGTTTGTTAAGATATCAGTTAGCAACGTGAAAAAATAACAATTAATTTACAGTAGAATGAGTCGTCATTTTTTGTTTCGTAAAACAATTTGCCGGGAACTAAAAATATAATTTACTCAAAAGCGAGAAGCTTTTTTATTACTAATTTTAGTTAATTATTTATTGATAAATAATTAACAATAAAAAATTATTGGGGATAAATGATAAGAATAGAATACTGAAAATAGAGTTGAAATGGGGTATGTAACCCAATTGGGTAAAGATTTTGGTTACGGCTACTATTATAAGGTAATACTATAAGACTGTGAGGTAGTTAAAGAGTAATTTTAGTTTGGATGAATTAAGTTACAAACTTAATCAAGTTGTAAATTCAAATCTTGTATTTATCATATATTTCTTTTCTTACCGGACAATCACAGTACACTCTTTCGCTTACTTTTTTTTGGTATGAGCAGTATTGGTTGTCGGCACAAAGAATAAAATGGATATCGTCGTCGTAGCACGACAACACTTGGCACACATCGCTTTTTGTACCTGCAAGGCAAGAGAATTTTTTTTTACAGTTTGTGGCAGCCTGCATAATTTTGTTGCTAATAAATACCTTTCCCATCTGTTTAAGTTTGTGTTACCAATCAGTGTCAAAAATAATATAAAAATCTAAAGTAATCAGCAAAATGATTGCGTTAATAAACAATTTTGGATTCGCTCCATTTTTTGTTGTGTAAAACCAGGCTATTATTAACAAAATAGGCTAATTTACAGATGATAACTATTTGATTAATAGATTAGTATTAAATCTATTTATGTTTACTTTTGCTCTATCAAATCTACATAAATTGGATAAGGATAAAATCATAATTGAATTGCCACCTGAAAAAAAAGAACTTATAACTTTTCAAAATAGATTAAAAAAACACAAAGAATATTTGCTTGAATTATTTTATCGGCATGAAGTACCATTAGACAATAATGCTTCAGAGCGAGCAATTAGAAATATAAAAATAAAACAAAAAATATATAGGCAATTTAATTCAACCAATGGTGCTTTTAGGTTTGCGGTGCTACGTTCAATTACAGATACTGTCCTGAAAAATAAATTAAATATTTTAGAATCATTAGATTTTATTGCTAACCTTCAGACTGATTAGTAACAATAAATACTAATTATGCCAAAAATTTTCCAATGATAAAAAAATGCTAAGATTTAGCGATTATATACTTTCTTGCTATGGCATCCTGTTAAGCATGAGCCACCTGTTTCAGTTGCTATATAGGTAATAGGCATTCGCCAACTTCCAAACATTACTTGTTTGGAAATAAGATGTTCATTTTCAGAGCCATGCATATCATGACAATCTATACAATTTCTAGCTTTTTCACCATTTATATGTAAATTATGTAGATTATGATTACCATTTCTGAAGTTAGTAGCCGTAGTAGTGGTTTTTAGCTCTATTAATTCGGGGTCATGACATGTAAAACAAATTGCAAAATTATCAGGGTTTGCTGATGTATAAGTTCCTGAAGGGAACACATCAACAAGTAAATATGGATAAACCGATGTATGTGGTGAGTGGCAGCCAGAACAACCATTTAATTCGATGGCAGCATGTACCGATTTACCTTTTTTTACTTTCTTTTTTATATTGCTGAGTTTACGTTCGTTGTTTGTATAGGTTCGATAATGACAACTTAAGCAGAGGTCAACATTTTCTTTAATTAGAAACATATCTTGGTTTGATGCGTGTGGAGAATGGCAACCAACACATGTATTTTTAGCTGTTAAAGCACCATGAACAACCGGTTGAGTTTTCATTGCCTCGTTAACGTCGTCATGACACTCAAAGCATAGATCCTGTGTTTTAAAATCGAGTAGATTTTTTTCTTTCGAGCCATGAACCATGTGGCAGTTTCTACAATCATCTTCAAAGGGTGGATGAATATTTTTCTCATTCATTTCTTGTTTTTCCTTATCGTGGCAAGAAAAGCAAAGGGCAGGCATTGGTTTTTGAAGGAGTAACCTATTTTTAGACTGATGTGGATTATGGCAACTTACACAATTCCCATCGCTCACAGGCTTGTGCTTGTTTTTATGTAATGCAATTTCCTCATCGTGGCACTCGAAGCAAAGACTTGAAACAGGGTTTGCAAGCAGTAGATGCTCATACTGGCTGCTATGGGGCGAATGACACATCATACATTCTCCACCTTCGAATGCTGCATGAACATATTTTTCTGAAGCTTCTTCATGGCACATAAAGCATAACCCCGGGATATCATCAGTAAGCTTAAATCCTCTTCCGGAATCACCGGGGTGTTTATTGCCGGTTTCTTCATGACAATAGTCACATGCCTCTTCGGCCGGAGGATGAATTGTTTGACCTTCTAAAATAGTTTTATGACAATCGATGCATGTTTTTTTTTCACCTTCTGGTTTTGCATAAATGATTGTTTGTCCAGAAACGCAATATAATAGTAATATTATCAAGGTTTTATGCATATTGTTGGTTTTAAAAGATTCGTGCAACACTAAAGTGAGCACCGTTAAAATCAGTTTTATTGAGGTTGAGATAGTTTCTTTTGTAAACATCAGCCCCAATACTAATATTAATTTTCCTAATGATTATTGTTAATTCCGTTCCTGCAGTAAGATAGTCGAGGTTAATCTGATAGCCTTTTTGATTATGATACCCAAACTCCATGTTCAGCTTCATTTTAGAATTAAAGCTGTAAGCCATCCTGCCCGATACACTGGCATACATTTCTTCAACCCTGTTTCCAATTTTGAAGTAGTATCTAACATTTCCCATGAGTGAAAACAGCATCTTTTTACTAAATCGCCAGTTAAGATTCATAAATAATCTGAGTAATTCGTATGGAATTATATTGCTTTGGTAGTTATCATACTCAGCGCCCATTTGACCAATACCAATATTCAATCGTACGCCATATACATTATTTAAATAGTAGTTCAATGCTACCAGTTCGGTAGATATAGCATCATTATAATCTTGTTTGCCCCATCTGTAATATAATTCTAAAAACCTATTAAACATTAGCATGCTAATAAAAAATGTTTGGCTATTGGATTTGTATTTGTAATCGCCGGTGAGCATAGAAGTGTAGTCGACAAAAATATCAGCATTATCAGGAATCAATCCTCCCGGGATACGTACTATCTCAACATAATCATTTTGTGGGTATAGTAAATAATCAATATTTAGTTCGTAAATAAGAGTTCCTGTAAAATCTTTAACAACAATCGTTTTAAGCAATACAAAAGGCTGATCGAGTAAAGTTATTTTTTCATCCGTCAGCTTATGTTCTTCGTTCACAATAATATATGGTGAAGGGTCGCCGTGGCGAGAATAGTTGCGGTGAATAATTGAGTAGGAAAGATTTAATTGTCCCAAAAGTGTTTTTTTTGTATAAGAAAAATCGAAGCCGACTCTAAAATCATTTTCACGAAAATTATTATGCTCACTTTTTGATATGTCAGTAAACATGCTTGTTGATAAACTTTTGTATAACTGATGGTCGGCATTAAAACTAAAACGATGTTGATCTTGCCATGTAATTAAATTTTGGGTATCATAATAATTATAGGCAGCTCTTAATTCTAAATTATTGAGTAGATGACCTGTGATATTTGTAGTTAACTGAAACCTGTTAAGATCGCTGATACCCGATTGATTATTATTAGATAAAAAATAGTTCAAAAAGAATACATTATTGCTATCCAAAGGGATGCTGCTATTTAAAGTTAAAAAGTTAATGGTATTCTCGAGCGTAAGATTAGTAAATGACTGCCTGTTAATGTATTTATTGTAAGAATATGTAAAACGGTGCTTATCATTGGTAAAAAATGATTTAGTAAACTGCAAATTAACATTTCGTTGCCAATACGAATATTTTCTTTTGGTTTCTATTTCTTCCTGGTCCCAACCACCTTCCTGGAAACTAAGAGAAAAAGGGAATGCTCTGCTTTTATAAAAGAAGGTGCCTCCAAAATATTTCCTGTTTGTAAGCGAATTAGTGAAATTTTCGCGTCGAATATAACTTTTGTTCATATTAATAAACAGGCTAAGTGTTACTATTTTATCCTGAAAAAAAGTTGTTCTAAGATTAAACATCTTGAGGGTTCTAACATCTGATCTATCTGGTATTGTTGTGTATTGAGCATCTGTAATTTCGGGGTTGTATTCACCTTTGAAGTCAATTTGCAATAAACTTGGGTGAACCACAAAGCTCTTCGATTCAAGCATAAAGCCACCGGCAAGCATTGTGCCTGTTATCCTATCATCAATACCATTTTTATACTGTCGCATCTGGTTACGATAATATCCGGTAACACTTAGTACTCCTGATAGCGATTGTTGATTCCACAGCCTGTATTGGTCTTTTATACTTTGACCAAGCAGGGTCTCGGATATTAATATTAGCAGAAATATTGATTTTATAGTTTTCAATGCTTCTGCTTTATTAGTTAAGGATATATCTGTCATCACCACCATGTGGATTATGGCATTCTATACAATCTGCATCTTCAATATCTTCATGCACATCGTTTTTTAGCACATCCTTTGAGTTATGGCAATAGTAGCATAATTCCTGTCCGGTACGCTTAAGCAGATGATCATTTTTGCTTTTGTGCGGATCGTGACATTCTGTACAGAAACCTCCGTCAACTGGTCCATGTAATACTGGGTATAGGTCTTTAAAGTCTTCGTGGCATTGGTAACATACGGCAGGCATGGGTTCAATTAATTTGCCCATTACATTTTTGTCGTGACAATTTTCGCATTCTTTGTCAAGATATGGTGGATGAAATACAATATCTATTTTTTGTTGAACATCGGGGATACGATTGTTTGCTATTGCTACTAATCTAAGTGAGTCTGCACCGGCAATGCTGTCAATAATATAGCGATTCGGGACACCATCAAAAAAAATTGAAAGCACTTTGTAATTCGACCGTGGTGAGCATGCAGAAATAAAATATATTATGACAAAAAAAAACAGGCAACCAGTATAGTAATACCGGAATGCATATCATAAGATTTATTATTTCGGATCCACATAACCATATACATTAACTTTGTTTGGACCAAACTGATTTGTGATAAAAATAAGATACTTTAACTCAAAGCTTTTGTCAACGTACGGTCTGAAAAAGTCAAGATTGTTATAATCAATAGTAACTTTTGCCGGCAACCATAATCCTTTTTGTGTTTCGGTGGCACCACCAAAAAACATAAGTAGTTTGCCATCTTTATCAAAAATTTGTGCGTTTTCGAACCCTGCATCAACCACATATAAATTTTCATCCCTATCTACGGCAATACCTTTTGGGCGAACAAACTGACCTATGCTACGACCAAATGAACCTAATGTCCGAATAAACTCACCATCGTGTGTATAAAGTTTTATCTGGAATGCACCAAAATCGGTAACATATACCCTTTCATCAGTTACATAAATATTGGTTGGTGAATACAAATATTCATCGTTACCGGGCTCCGAATCAGGAAATGAATATAATAGTTCATAAGTATTTTTATCATAAACATCAACTACTTGCCTTTTGAAGTCAACAACCCAAATCTTACCAAGCTTCACAAAAACATCCGTAGGTTTAGAATTTTCAACTACTCCAATATTTTTTTTAAACTTACCAAGGGAATCGAAAATAACTATTTGTTTTCTTCCTATATCAGCAACATACATATAGCCGTTATCATCAATAACACAATTTATAGGTTTAACTAATTGACCTTTGCCCGCTGGCAAGAAATAATTGAAAGTGTGATTTTTAAGATCTATAATATCAATTCCTCTTATTTTTGTATCGCAAACATATATTTTATTGTCATGTACAGATATACCGTAGGGTTTTTTAATACTAAGTTCTTCATACTCACCAAATAAGAAGCTCCCAAATGCTGATCGCTTACCTGTTATACTTTTGGACCCATTAAAACTTGTTAAAAATTGTATACGTGCAGTATCTGGCGGAGGCGGATAAATAACTAAATTTTCGGATACGCCTTTATATATCTTTTTTGAACAAGAAAAAGCTAATATTAAAAAGCTTAAGCTAACCAGATAGAAAAATAATCTATTCATAATAATTTGTAAAAATGTAAAACTCAATAAATATACAGTTTAACTTGTAACCAAAAAAAGACGATTAAAAAATCGTCTTTTAACAAAGTAAACTATAATATTAATTATTTATTATGGCATGTTAAGCAAAGTGCACTAGCTGCATTTGACTTAACAAGAAGATTGTCTAAGCCACTTCCATTATGAACATCGTGACATGAAGCACATTGTAATTTGCCGTTGAAAAGCAAATCTGCATCAATACTTCCACCAAGACCAGAATTTTGAACTGCAGGATCAAAAAGTCCACCATCAGCAGTTGCCAAGGTAGCATCATAAGTAAATGAAATAGGATGGT
>CAZGWS010000139.1:0-8179 GCA_964528805.1 uncultured Lentimicrobiaceae bacterium
GTATCCATATCAATGTTTATAGAGCGTTTTATTCTTCTGCCCCCAGCTTCAACCATGCCCCGGTAATTTTGAAACGAGTCTGAAATAAGATTATAAGTTGGAACAGTAACAATTGTTTTATCGAAATTTTGAATTTTAACGCTTGTGAGGCTTATTTCCAGCACATTACCGTCGGCACCAAACTTTGGCATATTAACCCAATCACCAATGGAAACCATTTTATTAAATATTAGCTGCAGCCCACCAACAAAGCCAAGAATTGGGTCTTTAAAAACCAACATCAAAACAGCCGACGCAGTACCCAAACCAACGAATATTGAAGTAAGGTCTCTATCAAAAATAAAGCCTATAATCCCAAGTAAACCAACAACGTAAACAATAATTTTGCCTACTTGTATAACGCCGCTAATTGGGTGATCCTTAGCAATATGAAACCTTTTATAATAGTCGTTAGCGGATGACAATATGCTATCGAAAATAAGAACTGTAATAAAATAAAACAGAAGAGTTGCTATGTCAGAGATAAAATTTGAGATAGAATCTACAGCAAATAATTCCTTATTCTTAACGGTATAATAAATAATTGCAGCGGGAATGAGGTATGAGATCCTAATAAAAAATCTGTTCTTAAGAAGAATATCATCAAAATGCGTTTTCGATTTAGACATAAGTGGCAGTAAGATACTCCTAAGTATCTTTAAAGCAAGCTTATACACAATGTATGCTACCAAAAACAATGCAATATATTCAAACACTTGAATTACCTGAACAGCAAAACTATGGGACAGCCCCAGCTTTTCAACGAATTTTGTAGCAGACTCAATTACATTTTTCATCATTATAGCCATTATACTTTACTATATTTTAATCAACGTTAAGGATAGTATTTTTCATAGTAGTCATAAATGTTTCCCAATAGGAATTCCAATCTCTTTCAAAATTTAAAAATGGCGTTAGTAATGAAGCTCTTAAAATCCACACTCCTGTACCCTTTTTAAATGCACTATAATCAATGCCAATTTATTTTCATAATAGTATATTATATCATTCAAACCTGCTTATAGCATTCAAGTAGCTGTCCCGGATAGAAATCAATTTGTTTAGATCCTTAGTTTTATCATAAATTCTAACAAAATCAACAAGCCCTGAAGCATCATACACGCTTGTTTGTGCTGCGTCGAAGTTAATATCGCCGATATTATATTTTATGTTTATAGTAATCTTCTCAAAATCGTCCCAACTGACTAACACCGGAAGCCTCAAATAAAAAAACTCATTCACATCCATATCTTCAAACACACCCTCGCTTAACTTATTTAACCTGAAAAATTTTCTGATTATAATATTAGATTCATATAAAGATACTTTCTTGGCTTTCTCAAACTCAATACCTGTGTCGATAAAATACTCAATTACCTCTGAAACTAATCCGTAAGGCAGATATTTAAATCTGATTACATTTACTAAGCTGTTTTTTAAGTTTATAGTACCGGGAACAGCATCAAAAGAAACCTTGCCAATTTTCTTTACTTTCTGAATCGATCGTATAATTTTTTCGTCAGAATAGCTCTTCTTTGTAACCACAAATAGCGATTCAGGATCTAATTTGTCAGGTATTGTTGTACCATGATACCCGGGATAAGGCTGCAACACCTCAAGAATTAATGCTTTGCAATTTGTTTCGCGCTCAACAGAAGCAAGCTTCTCTTTTTTTACAATGGTTCCAACTGATTGGATAATACTATCTTTCATAAATACAATTTTTTTTGAATATAAAAAGCATTGTTAATCAGAGTTAGTAAATTAATGTTAGTAACAAGATTTTTTTCAAAACTTCTAAAGCCTTGTCTTTGACACTTTCTTATCAAAGACTTGACATTGATGCGTTTTCTTGCGGGCACTAATTAGTATCCATAACATTATCACTTTTCAACACACTAATTTGTAACTAAAAAGCTAATATACGAAAAATATATTAGATGATTCCTATTTTTTTTTAAGCAACAAAAATAACTCTCTCCCCGTACGAGGAGCAATTGAATTATAAGCTGTGCTAAACACAACAAAATCAAATGATTGTGCAAACAGCTCTTTATATTCTGCTGGCGATCCCCCAAACGGGGGTCTCTCAAAATTAAACTCGTGGTTAAATAGTAAGCCAACGTACCTCCCTCTTTCTGCTAATAGTTTAGCTACTTTAAGCACATACTTGCTCCTATTTTTAGGATTAAACGAACTAAAGAAAGTTTGTTCAACAATTAAATCGTATGTGTTACAATGTTTAAAAAAGTCAGCCTTAATAATATTACTTTCCGGAAATTGCGGGCATCTGCTTTTAAATTCTGCCAATGCTTTTTCTGAAAAATCAAGTATGTAAGTGTTTACAAATCCTTGCTTATAAAGATATTCTGCCTCCCAACCTTTACCGCCACCCGGTACTAAAATTCTAATGTTTCTGTTGGTTAATTGATCAAAGTACTCTTTTAAAGGTGTTGATATACTGCCAATATCCCATCCTGTTTTGTCTGAAGCATACAACGTGTCCCAGTATTTTTTAGGAAAATCCATGATGATAAAAATATTATATAATATGTATTATTATGTTGGTTTGGACAAATTACACTTAGGCATTGTTGAGAAATAACTTGACTATTCAAGCTCGATCCTAATAACTATTACTCTTCACTTGCAAACATTGGGTCCCAAGGCGGAAGCATAGTAGGCTTTTGGTTTAGCATTTCCAACACATCATCATCAATATATTTTTTGTTAACCACCAAACGAAACATGTATTCATTAAACCAAGCATCAGTCATTGTTAAATAACCTTTATCTCCTTTATCAGCACCCCAGCTATTTTCTAACTGCCACTTATCAATTGTTCCATCAGGAAGTATGTTTACACCAACCAAAGCCATTCCGTGTGTTGATCCACTTTCGAAAGTTTCAATACGTTGCTTTTTGTTCATATTAAAATTAACACCTAACAAGTCGTCATAGTTATAATTATTGACATCAAGGATTCCCTTTTTAATATTTAGTTGTTTACCAACATCACACGAAAAATACATCGCTTCGTTTGCAATTATTGAACGCTTTGCAAATTTCTTAATTTTGTTATTAGTCAGATTTATGTATTTCCAGTTCTCGCCCTCCACTAAATTACGATCGTATTGAACTTCAAATAACTTATTATATTCCTTGGTCGGATCATTCATAATCATTACATAATCTGAAAGATTGACGCCAACAAACTCATTATAAAATTGTTTTGGTGTGTATGTTTTAGCTTCACTAATCTTCCCATCATTATCTTTATACTGCCACGTAAAACTAACAGGTGGTTCACCTAAACTAAGCACAAGTATGCGATAAACATCAGTTAACATATCAAGTTTTGCTTTGTTTTTAGCCTCGTTGCTAATCCGCGAATTAGTAATTTCTCTAATTTTAAGACCGTCTTCTCGTAACTTACGCCTGAGTAATTTAGACATCATTGCCGTTTTTTCACTCTGATAGGTATCTGGCATTACTGATGAGGGTACTAAACCATATTTGTTAATATTATCGGCAAAAGTTGTCCACTGACCTCCATCACCAATAACACTTTTAAATAACCATTCAACTTTTCTGTCGTCGAGTGGCTTGTTTGCTGTTGCGATGGCAACCTCAAGAAAAAGATTTGCCTTTTCAAACTGATCCCAAAAGAAATTATACGTCTGCGAAAATTCAAAGTCGTTAATACTATATTTTTGTTGCACTATTGGTCGGATAGTATTTAAACCGGTGTAAAGCCAGCACCTGCCAGATGACTTTTGGTTTGTGATGCCACTCGTAGTTACTTTATTTGTAAAAAAGTTATTTATTGCACCATCGTTTGATCGTGCCTGTGCAAGCTTTTTCATATCGTTATGCGAAACAGCATTTTCTAACGCTGTGTTTGTAGGAGTGTCCTTAAATGAAACTCTAATCCGATTTATCATTTTTTGATCTAATTGTCCTGAAACATTTTGAGCACTTACTTGTAATATACTGACTATGAGCAGAATTACTGTAGGTAATAGAATTTTTTTCATATTTTATTAGTTAAAAGTTTGTGAATTTAAGATGCTGATCACCCGCCAACAACTTTACATTTGTATCCAATATTTGTTAAAATAGTTAGAATTTTTTCTTTGAAATCGCCCTGAATAATAATTTCTTCATCTTTTACAGTACCGCCAGCTCCGCATTTCGATTTAAGCAACTTACCTAAATCCTTAAGATCGGCAGTACTGCCAATAAAGCCTTTTACTAAAGTTACCTTTTTTCCTTTTCTCTGCTTTCTATCAATGCTAACATATAGCTTTTGTTCCCCGGGTTTTAGAGTAATTACTTCTTCATAGGGCTCATCCACTATATTAATATTAGGATTTGTCGAATAAACGAATTTTGTACCTTTAAACTTTGCTGACATTTTTATTAATTATAATTTTTAAGGATAATGGATTTATTTTAACATTAAGATTTTTCCCAAAATTAACAGCTTCACCATCAATATTTAAAACTGTATCTGTTGAACAGTTAACAATTAAACCTTTTGTTTGTACAATATTTACCAACGGTGAAACATCAACCATTTTAAGAAGTAACAAGTTGGCAATCATAGGAATATGAAATATTTGAGGTTTTTTTACAATACATACATCAAGCAGCCCGTCTTTTAATTTAGCATTTGGTGCTATTGTTGTATTGTACCCAAATTGGTTTGAATTTGCGAAAGCAACAAACAAAGCATCTTGGTTTATCACCTTCCCGTCATCAAAAGTAATGTTATAATGTTGGGGCTTATAGTTAAGATATTCGTTTGCAATAATGTGAAAATAGCCTAAAAAACCTCTATGTGTACTTGCTGCAAAACGCTCGGCAACAAGTGCATCAAAACCAACACCTGCAATACTAACAAAGGGTTTTCCGTTTACGGATGCAGTATCAATTACTGATGTAATTTGTTTATTTATTAATTCAATAGCCTTTTCGATATTACGCGAAATGCCAAGATGGCGGGCAAGCCCGTTACCGGAACCAAGAGGTACAATCCCCAAAGTTGACGAAGTATTTATCATTTGTGATGCTACTTCATTCACAGTACCGTCGCCACCAACGGCAACAATAACATCAACTTTATCAGCCACAGCATTTTTACTTAATATAGTAGCATGTTCCGCCGACTTAGTGTAAGCCACTGATACCTTATATTTATTGATGTCGATACCATTGCTAATTGCATTTGATATTCTATCAATATTTTTTTTAGCAGAATTTGGGTTAACAATAAAGAAAATATGTTTCATTTTTTGCCAATTACAACTGTTACCTTTCTTACTTTTTCCTTGGCAGCCAAACCACTATCATCAGTAACGTTATACTTAACACTGTAGTTACCAACAACATTAACGTCAACATCATTAGTTACAACAATTTTACTCGTTATATCTACGGTATCGCCATTTGACTGAATGTCAAAAGCCTCAGCACCGGCATCAACATATGGCACTTCAGCAGCCCAATACAACGGGTTTAACCCCAAAATAATTATTTCGGGAGCTGTACCATCCCCTGTATTTGCCTTTTTGCAAGATGACGATAGCATAAATGCAGCAATTATTAATGCAAACATAGTAAAATAATACCTTTTCATACACGTATTTTTATGATAACGCAAATTTATGGAAATTAGTTTGAATATAGATTCAATAATTGTATCAAATGTAACTAAACCAATTATTTTTGCAGTCAATTACAAGTTTGATTATGAGATTTTTTAGATACAAGCTAACTTTCATTATATTTATGATAAGCATTTTTGCAATGTATGGACAAACAAAGGAAATTGCTAATGCTAAATTCAGACCACCCGTTGACATACCTATTTACCTTTCGGGTACATTTGGTGAACTGCGTACAAATCATTTTCACGCAGGTATTGATATTAAAACTCAGGGTGTTGAAGGTAAAAAAGTAATAGCTATTGCAGATGGCTATGTGAGTAGGATAAAAATATCTGAAGGCGGTTATGGCAGAGCAATTTATATAACACATCCCAATGGTTTTGTATCTGTTTATGGGCATTTAAAAAAGTTTAATGATAAAATTCAAAAAATTGTAGTTGACAAGCAGTACCAAAAAGAAAGTTTTTTTATACAGATATACCCAAAAAAAAATGAAATTACTGTTAAAAAAGGTGAGGTAATTGCATTTTCGGGTAATACCGGTGGTTCGGAGGGACCTCACCTGCATTTTGAAATACGTGAAGAAAAATCACAACACCCTGTTAATCCACTACTAAACAAAAATATTAAGATCAAAGACTATTACAGACCTAAAATCTCAAAATTAGCAATATATCCGGTTGATATTAATTCCGCAATAGACGGCAAAAATGATACATTGTTTTTTGATGTAGCCGGTTGGGGGAGTAACCATAAACTAAGCAATAAAAAAGAAATTACAGTTTCGGGACGTATCTCCTTTGGTGTATCGGCGGTTGATTTAATGAATGACATTCCAAACAAAAACGGAGTATATAGCATTAAACTATACTACGATTCGGATTTGGTTTATTACCTGATTATGAATAATTTATCATTCAATACATCTAGATATATTAATAGTTTAATCGACTACTCATACTTCATTAAAACTAATAAAAGAATAGTTAGGACAGAAGTTGACACAAACAACCTACTTGATAATTATGTTGAAGTAAAAAACAATGGGATTATTGAATTTAACGATACTTTAACTCATCAACTGAAATATGAAATTAAGGATGCTTATGGAAATACTTCAATATTAAAATTTAGTGTTACAAGTAACATTGAAAACGCAAATATTGATTCGACCAACAACCATCATCAGGGAAAGTTTTTTACTTTTAGAACTAAGAATATAATTGAAGATGATAGCCTTATTGTGAGCTTTCCGTCAAATAGCTTCTATCAATCGTACTACTTTAATTTCAATAAAATTAAAAGAGACAGCAACTCATATTCGGAGATATACAAGCTCCATGATAAATTTACTCCGGTTCAAAAATACTTTACCATAAAAATAATCCCGGATTCAGTTGCCCATGGTTTTGAAAGCAAAATGTACATAGCATATTCGACTAACAATGCAGATTACAGCTATTCAGGATCAATAAAAGATGGCAATTACATTACAAGTAAATCAAGAAATTTGGGCTATTACAAAATTATGATTGACACCATACCTCCTGAAATACAAGAAGTTAATTTTACAGATGGAAAGAATATATCAAAACAGCATACCTTAAAAATTAAAATTTCTGATGAGCAAACCGGAATAAAAAACTATCGTGCTACACTAAATAATAAGTGGATATTGATGGAATATGATTCAAAAAAAAATCTACTGTTCTACAATTATGACGACAGGCTTACCAAAGGCAAAAACAACTACAACCTAATTGTCAGCGATTTAGTTGGAAACATTAGCGAATACGATTGTGTGTTAGTTTATTGATGTTGACACATTAATATTAAACATAATAACAATAGTTCGTTAAGTTTTTATAACACATTCTATATCTGGTACTTACAATACAAGCGGTAAAGAGCTACTATGCCGATGATCAATTCTTTGCGACTTAGCGGCTTTGCGAGAAGCAAAAACTACATTAACTATTGTAATAATAATTTGCCACAATATTATCTAAAACTGCATTTAAAAAAGAAGTAACTTTGCAACCTGAAAAAAAGTTCATTGATTTATGGGGCTGACCGGTTTTGACAGCAAGTTGAAAGGGTAAGTAAGCATGTCGAGCTGTGCGCACAAGCTCGTTAATCCTTGTCGCAATATTTTTAATTGGCGAAAATAATTTTGCTCTTGCAGCCTAATCGAAGTTTAGTAGATTGGCTTAATCCCGACACAAGGTGACGGGACAAGACGGTTCGCAGGTGGAGATACTCAATTCCGGCCTGATAACGAGTCGCACGCAATTTTGAGTTAGTTCAAATCATGTTTCGGGGTTTGGGCGAAATTAAGAAACTAAGGTGTTACTAAGGGTGTTTGTTTCCTTGCAATTCTCTAAAATCAATAGCAAACTAAGCATGAAGAAAGCTTATCGGTTCCTTGTTTGGACGAGGGTTCGAATCCCTCCAGCTCCACTTTTTAC
>CAZGWS010000140.1:0-8133 GCA_964528805.1 uncultured Lentimicrobiaceae bacterium
AATCTACAAAGGAATATTCCCATGCTTTTTGGCAGGAGAGTTATCAGTTTTATTTTTTGTCATTTCAAGAGCTTGCAGAATTTTTTTACGAGTTTCGTGAGGATAAATAATCTCATCAATGTAACCTAATTCAGAAGCTTTGTAAGGGCTTGCAAAGTTTGAGCGATATTCGTCAACTTTTTCTTTCTTCTCGGCGTCAGACGAATTTCTATAAATAATATTCACAGCACCATCAGGACCCATGACTGCGATTTCGGCAGTTGGATATGCGTAGTTAACGTCGGTACCAATATGTTTACTCGACATAACATCGTATGCTCCGCCATAAGCTTTACGTGTGATAATTGTTATTTTTGGGACTGTTGCTTCAGCGAAAGCATAAAGTAATTTTGCACCGTGTTTAATAATTCCGCTAAATTCCTGTGCAGTTCCCGGCAAAAATCCCGGAACATCTTCAAAGGTGATAAGAGGTATGTTAAAGGCATCGCAAAAGCGCACAAATCTGGCGGCTTTTGTTGAGCTTGCAATATCAAGAACTCCGGCAAGCACAGATGGTTGGTTTGCGACAATACCAACGGGGCTTCCCCCTATACGGGCAAAACCTACAATTATATTTTGAGCAAAATATGGTTGAACCTCTAAAAAGTGTTGATTATCAATAACGGGCATAATAATATCAAACATATTATAAGGTTTATTCGGATCTTTCGGGATAACATCATTTAGCTTTGGTTCAGTTCTGTTAATGTCGTCGGTACAAACCTTTTGTGGTGGATCTTCCATATTATTTGATGGTAGAAAGCCCATAAGTTCTCTTATCATCATCATTGCCTGTTCATCGTTGTCGGCGGTAAAATGTGCAACTCCTGATTTTTTATTATGCGTCATTGCACCACCCAAATCTTCCATTGTAACATCCTCGTTTGTAACAGTTTTTATAACATCGGGACCGGTAACAAACATAAACGAAGTATCTTTTACCATTAAAATAAAGTCGGTAATTGCCGGTGAATAAACTGCACCTCCGGCACATGGTCCTAACACAGCAGAAATTTGAGGAATTACTCCTGAGCTGCGAACGTTTCGATAAAAAATATCAGCATAGCCGGCAAGGCTTTCCACACCTTCCTGAATTCGTGCTCCACCGGAATCATTTAGCCCAATTACCGGAGCTCCCATCTTCATTGCGAGATCCATTATTTTAATAATCTTATCGGCGTTGGCACGGCTAAGCGATCCTCCATAAACAGTAAAATCTTGTGCGAAAACATACATCAGACGACCATCAATTTTACCGTAGCCCGTAACAACACCATCGCCAAATATTTTATTTTTCTCCATACCAAAATCGGTACATCTGTGAACAACAAATTTGTCAACTTCAACAAAAGTGTCAGCATCAAGAAGCTGTAAAATTCGCTCTCTTGCTGTCAGTCTCCCAGCTTTATGCTGTTTATCAATACGTTGCTGACCACCGCCCAATTCTGCAAGACGGCTTTTTTCATTAAGAACTTTTATTTTCGATTTTAATGACATGGCTTTTTTTATTTTTTGTATTTATTTTCTGTACAGTTTCGATGGTACACAATAACTTTATTTGAGCATATTGCATCTAAATTATTCAAGTATTATTAGTGGCTGATCGCCTTCAATACTGTCCCCTTCTTTAACTAGTACTTTTGTGACGATTCTGTCTTTTATTACTTTATACTCACTTTCCATTTTCATTGCAGATACAATAATCAGTGTGTCACCACCCTTTACTTTATCGCCATCTTTAACAAGTATTTTAACAACTTTACCCGGCATTGGCGTAGAAATAAATGAGTTATCCTCACCTTCTGATTTTTTTCTGCTATTTTTATATCTGGCTTCTGCATCAATCACGTCAATGTTAAATGTATTGTAGAGTGTTGAAACATTATATTTTTTATGATCCTTGGTACTTAGTTCTACATTGTACGATATTCCGTTATAAATTATTGAATAAATCCCTTTCTCAACCTCCAGTATATCAACTTTATAACTCCTATCACCAACTAATATTTCCATTTCATTACCATCTATATTTAGTAATTTAATATTTGATTGTTGGTCGCCAACTTTTATTTCGTATTCCATAATTAGCTTTTATAAATGTGTAACATTTCTTTTTCTCCCAAAGGCTTTCCAGCTATCCAATTTTGGTTTACAATAATGCTGATTATTGTGTTTGTTGATATTATTTAGATAATCTACAAAAACAGCTATTGAGGCAATATCCTCAACACGTTGCAATGCATTTTGCTTTTGCTTTAGCAATTCCTCATTATCTTGAATAAAATGAGTGTTGTATGTTCCATTTACAAAATCAGGTACATCAAGTATCCTGTATAAAAAAGGTATTGAAGTTTTAATACCGGTAATTTTATAGGCATATAAAGCACGTTTTAATCTTGCAATAGCTTCCGAACGAGTTGATGCCCAAACGATTAACTTAGAAATCATTGGGTCGTAATAAATAGGTATTTTATATCCTGCATAAACGTATCCATCGTGCCGTACGCCAAGTCCCAAAGGCTCGGTAATATTTTCAATTGTACCTGCACTCGGCATAAAGTTATTGTCAGTATCCTCTGCGTATATTCTTGTTTCGATGGCGTGTCCGGTTTGCTTTATGTCTTCCTGCTTAAATTCCAGCTTTTCACCATTGGCAATATTAATTTGTGCTTTTACAAGGTCAATGCCAACCACCCTTTCTGTAATGGGATGTTCAACTTGTAATCTGGTATTCATCTCAAGAAAATAATAGTTTAGGTTATCATCTACAATAAATTCAATTGTACCTGCTCCCGAGTAGTTTACTGCCTTGGCGGCGGCAACAGAATGCTTGCCCATTTCCTGCCTGACTTCTGGTGTCATTATTGGCGAGGGGGTTTCTTCAACTACCTTTTGGTGGCGACGTTGTACCGAGCACTCGCGCTCACATAAGTGGATACAGTTCCCAAAGTTATCAGCAATTATTTGAAATTCAATATGATGAGGAGAGTTAATGTATTTTTCTATATAGACGTCACCGTTAGAAAAAGCTGCAAGAGCTTCTGACTTGGCTGATGTAACTGCAGAAACAATATCCTCGTCTTTGGTAACTAATCTCATTCCTTTACCACCACCACCTGCGGTAGCTTTTATCATAACGGGCAGTCCTATTTTATGAATATATTTAACTGCTTCGTCCAAATCTATAATGGGTTCTGTTGTCCCAGGAACAACGGGAACACCGGCACTTAACATTTTTTTACGAGCAGTTATTTTGTCGCCCATTGTATTAATTGCATAGGCTGATGGACCAATAAATACCAATCCCTCTTTTTTGCATCTATCAGAAAATTCAGCATTTTCTGATAGAAATCCATAGCCCGGGTGAATTGCATCAGCACCACTTTTCTTTGCAGCTTCAATTATATTATCTATTACGAGGTAACTTTCGTTAGAGGGTGATGGTCCAATATAGTACGCCTCATCAGCTGAACGTACATGCATTGATGTCCTGTCTGCCTCAGAATATACTGCAACCGACTTGATTCCCATCTCCCTACAGCTTCGTATTACCCTAATCGCAATCTCGCCCCTATTGGCAATAAGTATCTTTTTAATCATAGTAAAAAATCTTTACAAGGCTGATATACAAATTGTTAAGTATATTTAACATGTTTTTTTAAGCGTGTAAAGATATAAAAATAAAATAATGGTTGCCGGTGATATCGCTAAACTATATTGACAGCACAATTTTTGATTGGACTCAATTCATGTTTATTACTGTTTTTTACGGAGTTCTGATAGTGAAAAATGTTTATCTTTGATAATTATTTTATTCAGATTATGAAATATTTTCAAGCTGTTTTAATTTCGTTAAGTGTATTGCTTTTTTCTCCCTTGCATGGGCAGAAAAGCGATGGAAACTATTCGGTTGCCAAAACAGCAATGCTTATCGACAGCCTTGAAAGTAGAATGGCTGATTCGGCTGATGGCAATAATCTAAATATAATTTATGAATTGTCATTACTCTACAAACAAGTTGATGTCTCTAAATCAAAAAAATTGGCACTTCATTATCTTAAAATCTCGAACTCTTCACCATCTGTAATTAAACGAAAATCAATATACAGGTTACTGGCGTATATATCTGACATACAGGGCGATATTGATTCTTCGTATTACTATTTAACTCTTCAAGCTAATTTATCTGATAAAGTATTACACGAAAATAATGAAGCATTAAAAATACAATATCTCGGAAATGTTGATAAGAAAAGTATAAGCAGTAGCTATAGCGGTTTGTTAAAAGCATTAATTATTTTAGTGATTTTGTTAGTAACATTACTGATAATTGTAATTATTTTCTTTTTGAATACAAATAAGAGGCATAATAAAGTTATTGTTGATAGGAATCGCAAGCTTGAAGTTGCAAACACAAAGCTTAAAGAATTTAACAGCATTGTTAATCAAGGTGTTATCAGCAATACCAGCGATATATCTATTAAGTTGGAAAAAAGCAACAGCAGCATTATTGATCTTAGGAAGTCGCTTAAAAAAGCCGAAGAGTCGAATTATCTCAAAAATACTTTTTTAGGGAGTATGAGCCATCAAATTAGAACACCCTTAAGCGGTATAATGGGGTTTTCGGAAATGCTTGAGACCGAGCTCGCTGTTATTGGCAATGAAGAGCTGTTTGATTTTGCTAAAAGCATCCGCGAAAGTGGCGAAAAGTTAATGAGCTTAATATCAAATATATTTGATATATCAAGCATAGAAGCAAATATCTTAGAGATAAATATTTTGCCATGTAATGCAAACAAAATAATTAGGGAAGTTGAGAAAAGTTACATCTTTAAAGCCAAAGAAAAGGGATTAATTTATAAAACAAAACTTGACGAGGGGTTGCAAATGATTGAAGCAGACAATAACTGTTTGGTGAAAGTGCTAAATATTGTTATTGACAACTCAATAAGATATACAACAAAGGGCTTTGTAACGATATCGACTATACAAAATACAAATAATACAGTTACAATAAAGGTCTCTGATAAGGGCGTAGGTATTGATGATGGTATGCTTAAGTCGCTCTACGAATCGTTTGATTATAAAAAACACGGAAGTTTGTTAACATATCAAAATAGCGGTCTGGGTTTAATACTCGCACACCGGTTTATTGAATTAATGAGTGGCACATTAGAGATTACTTCAAAAGTTAATGTTGGTACCGATGTTAGTATAATACTGCCATGTGCAGGTAAAAAGACAGATAATGAGGTAGGTACAAATGCTGTTAGGAATAATGAGACATCAATAGTTAGTGCTCCTGAGTTAGGCAGAATTAAAATATTTATTGTTGAGGACGACAGGATGAACCGTTTGGTACTCGAAAAGATGTTGAAAAAATCAGGTGAGATAGTTACTGCTGTTGATGGCGATGACACATTAAAGATTTTAGAGAAAAATACTAAGCCGGGTAAGCTATTTGATATAATGCTTTTTGACATTAATCTACCTTCGCCTTGGGATGGTATAAAGCTTATGCATGAAGTAAAAAAAAGATTCCCTATGTACAAGGATGTACCATTTATTGCACAAACTGCTTATGCTATGGCTTATGATAAAGATACATATATTGATGCGGGGTTTAATGATTACATTGCAAAACCAATCATAAAAACAGAGCTCCTGACCATGATACAAAAACAACTTGAATTGTTAAAAAATAAATAAATATTAATAAACAAAGTAAAATGAAAACAAATATCTCAGACAAAATTAAGCCGGGATTTATTTTTGGCGATGACTTACAAACGATTTTTAGCCTTGCGAAAGAGAATAATTTTGCAATACCTGCCGTAAATGTTGTTGGCAGCGATTCTGTAAATGCAGCTATGGAAGCTGCAAAAGCTGTAAACTCACCTATAATTATACAATTTTCTAATGGTGGCAGTGCATTTTATGCAGGCAAGGGTTTGTCAAACAAAAACGAAGCAGCAGCAATTGCAGGCTCGGTTGTAGGGGCACTTCATGTTCATAAACTTGCCGAATACTACGGAATACCTGTAATTTTACATACCGACCATGCTGCAAAAAAACTACTTCCCTGGATTGACGGATTGTTAGATGTAGGCGAAAAGTATTTTAAAGAACATGGTAAACCATTGTTTAGTTCACATATGCTCGACCTATCTGTTGAGCCTCTCGAAGAAAATCTTGAAATTTCAAAGAAGTATCTGGAAAGAATGAGTAAAATGGGTATGACACTTGAAATTGAATTAGGAATAACCGGTGGTGAGGAAGATGGTGTTGATAACTCCGATTTGGATAGTTCAAAACTTTATACTCAACCTAAAGAAGTTGCCCGAGCTTATGAAGTGCTTTCTGAGGTTAGCAGCAATTTTACTATTGCAGCTGCATTTGGTAATGTACATGGTGTTTATAAACCCGGCAATGTAAAACTTGAACCTATAATATTAAATAACTCTCAAAAATATATTGAAGAGAAATATAACACCAAAAAAACTCCTGTCAATTTTGTCTTTCATGGTGGATCGGGCTCCGAACCTGCAAAAATAAAAGAGGCAATCTCGTATGGTGTAATTAAAATGAATATTGATACCGACACACAATGGGCTACCTGGGACGGAGTACGTGTTTATGAAAATAGCTATCACAATTATTTGCAAAGCCAGATTGGTAACCCTGAAGGTGTTGACTCACCAAATAAAAAATATTACGATCCCAGAAAGTGGCTGAGAGCCGGTCAACAATCTATGGTTGAAAGACTTAAACGTGCATTTGAAAATTTGAATTGTATTGATAGATACTAATTGCAATCTCATCTTTTGGTAATATTATAAATCCAAACGGTGAGACAGATACATTATTTATGCTAAATTATCCTCCTAAAATACTAATCGCTTTTGGTGAAACATTTGGCGATAATTATAAGGAGTTTCAATCGTGGCTGTTGGAGAATGAGTATAAAGAATTGGCAGCACTTAGTAGTGGAATAAAAGGAAATAGTGATGCAATAAATTGGCTATTGGATAATGGTTACCCACAATATGCTGCATTTGATGGTGCTATCGACAACCAAAAAGAAGCAGTACTATGGTTAAGAAAATATGAATTTGACTTTCTTGAGGTATTTGCAAGTGCCGTAAATGAAAACTTAGATGCAATTGCATGGCTTAATAAGCACGATTTGAAAATATTTGTTCTTATTGCCGCCAAAATTAGCGATTATCGAAATAATCTAACATACGATTATCATAAGTTGCACTTTTAAAATAAATTGCAACTATTTTGCTGGGTATCAGCAGTGAGTAGTTCTTGCTTATATTTGTTAATATAAATATGGCTTTTGCAAGCTATACTCATCAATATAAATTAATTTTGTAAAAATTTATAAGTTAAATTTTAATATAGATTTTTTATTACTAATAGTATTAATTAACTCTAGTTATTAATGTGTTTTTAACCCTAATTTAAAATTCTAAAATTAGAAAAATATGAAAAAGTACACTATAATGTTTTTCGGTTTAATTGCATCATTTCTTTTTGTAATAACCTCATGCAATTCAAATAATAAAAAGGAAAAAAAGAAAAAAGATGTTGGAATTGCTGTTGGCAGCCTAAGTAAAAGCAATAATACCAAACTATCAATTTCGCTTGCCGATGCGGCTAAACTAATGCAGAAATATAACAGGCTTACAACAGCAACCATCAAATACACATACACTCGAGCATGGATTGAAACTATTCAAATTGAGCAAAATAAATACAATTATTATTTGGCACTTGAAGCAAGTCTTGAGTCTGAGAATAACCAGAAAGTTTACAGTAGCTATTCAATTTTTACTGAGTTAGTGGTAAATGCAAATCAATTATACTTTTACCCTAGAGGTACACAGCATTCGTGCACAAGCAAGTGTTGCAGCAGTTGTAAGTTGGTATTGTTTAAAAATAGCATTGGATGTGATTGTGATACACCATCGGACAGTACAGATTGTAACAACAACGTGCGTTGCAGACATTCTGTTTCAAAATTACTTGATGTGCAGCAGAAGATAAATAGTATTATTTAGTCTTTGCAAGAAAACGCCAAATACT
>CAZGWS010000141.1:0-8104 GCA_964528805.1 uncultured Lentimicrobiaceae bacterium
CTGGTTCGTAATACGAGTTGGACTTTTTTTGATTTACTTTTGTCACATGCTTATAATATTATCGCCATCAAAAACTATTAAGGTAAATAGTAGCCCATCTGTTGACTTTTTCTCACAACCAATATTCATAGTAGAGGCGTCATCACTAATATCTATCCTTAAAAGATTAAATATTAGCAAGATATCGTCATTAATGAGTATTAGCCCAAAGCTTTCGCAATTAAATTACGAACGATTTCAATATTGGAACTTCAATCATAAACTATCAAATTCAAAACAGGCAATCCTGTCGTTTAGCGGAGAAGTTTTTACAGGACTAAATGCCGGTTCATTTTCAGAAGAAGACTTGCAATACGCACAACACCATCTTATTATCCTATCGGGATTGTATGGGATGTTGCGCCCAATGGATTTAATTCAGCCATATAGATTAGAAATAAGTGCAAAATTATCAGTTAACGGCAATCAAAATCTTTACAGTTATTGGAAAGGTATTATTACAGATCAAATAAAAAATGAATTGGATACCTTGCAAAATAATACTGTTGTAAACCTTGCATCTAATGAGTATTTTAAGGCAATAGACACTAAAAAAATAAATGCTAATATCATTACTCCTATTTTTAAAGACAATAAAAATGGCGAATACAAGATTATTACCATGTATGCAAAAAAAGCCAGAGGATTAATGGCAAACTTTATAATCCAAAATAAGATTGAAGACACAGACGGTATTAAACTTTTTGACAAAAACGGTTACTATTATAACGATTTGCTGTCATATGGCAACAATATAATATTTACACGTGGGTAATTTGTGAAATTATAATATCAGACTAAAGTTAAAGTTTGGGCTTGGCAATGTTTACACCCTTAATAATTTTATCAATAATATTTTGGGATGCTATCAGCGGTGGCAATATGAAAAGTTGGGTATTTTGAAGCGACACTCTTTCAACTTACAACGCTGTTCGTGTAAAGTTAAAATGCTCATATTTAGCACCATCTGCCAAATGCACTATATTTTTGTTATAGGCTGCGGTTTTTATTTAATAAATATCTTTCCAGTTATGTATTTCCCTTCATTTGTTTCTATTTTGTAGAAAATCAATCCTGAGACAAAGTTTACTCTATTCAGTTTGATCATTTTAAGATTTGAAATTTCATAACGATTTTAGTATCTGTCCTGAAATATTAAATAAAGTCAAATACTTGTATTCATTTCCTATAAATTCAATTGAACTTATGTCAGTTACCGGATTAGGATAAATTCTTATTCCAGAATTTGGGGTGTTAATTTTATCATTTGTCCCCACAATTAAAGGAAAGCAAGTGTTAAAATTAGGATTCAAGTACAATACATCTCCGTCCTTCTTAAAACAAACAAGTTCCCAGGTATCAAAGCCGGTAATCTGGGGTGGGATAGGGTTCAGAAGTCCGGCAAGGCTACCAATTCCTTCAATCCAGTCTGGATACCATGGATCAATATGATAAACCTTATAGTAAGAGTCATTTATTAAAATTGAATCAATATTCGCTATAATTCCAACATTAGGCGTCATAGAATCACAAGACCAAATTTCAAATTCATTAAATAAAGAGTGGATCGAATCACCAACATGTTTTGTAAAATCGTATAAAAGTATTTCTTGCTCACAATAAACATAACGAAAAAATATTTTCTTTGATTGTTCTCTCATTGCTCCGACGTATGTTGCGTTTGAGAGGTCTAATGAAGTATCATTAAGCAAATATAATTTGGGATATGGTATTAAATTAAATGAAATATCACCAATTATACCATATTGACTATATATAGTGTCTTGCTGGGAATAATTATAATGAGCATTGTTCCATACTGCACCTGAATCTGGAAATGGGAAATACTGTTGTCCGTTTATAATGGTTAACTGCAAAAGAAAAATTAGAAATAATAATTATTTTTTCATGATATGTTTTTTCTATTTCATTTTAGGAATTTTCATTACAATAGACTATAACGAACGATAAGAAAACTGTTACAAATAAAGATTGCCAAATTAGAATACTTTCTTTCCAAGAAAATAATTTGCAAATCTCTCAGCTGCGTTTTCATAACACCCGGCTATCCTGTCGGTTGAAGAATAATTTGTACCAAATAACGAATTTCCGGGTGATTTTGTAATAGTAAATTTAGCCAACACCTTTTTAGGATTTGCTCTATCAACAACATCTACACTCATATTAGCTGTTGCACGTTTGCTTGATATTCCTACATTGTAGCCCGGCTCAACAAATGATGTGTTAATAACAAAAATATATTCAGCTTCATTGTTATCATTTTGTATGGTAACGCCTTTTTTATGTAGCATTATGTTAAATGCTTTTACAAAATGAGAGGGAAAAGTTGTGTCAAGATCCTTTTGCCATTTTGTTTTCCACTCATCACCACTTCCTGCGGCATGCTTATTTTTGTCAGTTACTTTCTTATTTACATAATCATTGGCAGTCATTTTGCCAATTTTAAGATTATTATAAGTGAACACAACATTTACTTCTGTTTGCCCTTTAAGAAAAGCTAATTTACCATCGACAAGTTTAACTTTTTGTGCATTTGCCACAAAGGACAATACTACCATCATAATTGAAATTATAGAAATTTTAATGTATGCTACTCTTTTCATAATATTAAATTTATAGTTCCTGTTTGGCAACAAAATTAACAATAAATTATGAATAGTTTGTTGATATATATATAAATTCATTATCTACTCCTATTTCAGTGAACCGGTGATGGTAGAATAACCATATTAAAATAGCATGATGGGCTTAAGCAAAAGGTATTTGACTTGAGCGACAAATTATCACAAGCCTTAAATGCAGGTCGAACTTGTAGTGATAACATGCAAAACCAATGAAATTACAACCCGATAATAAACCTTATTAGATCTTCTTTTACTTTTAAACCGAGCTTCTTGCGTAATTTATATCTTGCTGTTTTTACACTATCAGGTTCAATATTCAATACAGCAGCAGCTTCTTTTATATTCATATTCATACGTAACAGAGCAGATAATCTTAAATCATTTTGGCTTAGATTATCATTAATCTTCAGTAATTTATCAAAAAAGTCTTTATTCAGCTCATGAAAATACATACTAAACACTTCCCAATCCTTATCATAGCGAAGGCTTTTATTTAGCTCCATTTGCAGCCCTTTAATTTTAATTTTTGTATGATCAGGAATATCAGGAAGTACGTCATTTACTGCTTTTCTAATTTCCTGAAGGATTTTATTCTTCTGCGTCATATGCAGCGCATGAGATGTAAGCTGTTTCTTTTTATACTCCAATTCCTTATCAAGTTCATTTTTTTCTTTTTGCAAGAGTTTTCCTTTCACTAGCAGAAGTCGAGCCTGAGTTCGTTTTTCAGAATACAGTATGGTAATTACCAAAATAACTATAACAAGAAATAAACTTACACTAATTATGTAGGTTCTGGTCTTAGCCTGATTTATTTTATCATCTAGTATTAACTGCTTTATTTTCTGATCTTTAAGCTCTGTTTCATATTTTGAATTTAACACAGCAATTTTATCTTTAATACTTTCACTATAAATACTGTCACTCAAATTTTTATATTTTTCATAACTTCTTAACGATTTTTCGTATTCTCCAGACTTTTTAAAAATGCGATACAAAATTTCGTAAGCTTTAGATTCCTCCCTAACCAAGTCATATTTCAATGCCGAATCAACCGCCATATTTAAGAAGTATTTTGCCGAATCAAGCTTATTAATCTTGTAATACGCAAGCCCCAAATCAGATAAAACATCCGAAATATTCCTAACAGTAGAAAGTTTAGCAAACATATCGTATCCTGTTAACAGGTAATTAATAGCCTTCTTATACTCCTCCTTTCCAAGTAATGCAAGTCCAATATTCTGATTAGCCAAAGCAATCCCTTCCCTGTCATTTACTGATAAATAATATTTTAACACCACGCTATAATTGGTGATAGCAGAATCATATGTATGCAAATCATGATAAACCGTGGCAATGTTAAAAATAAAATTCATATAAAGCCATTTGTTTTCAGTACTATCAACTAATGCAATGCCCTTAGCATAATACTTAATCCCCATCTTGCTGTTTCCCAAATCAAGATAAATATTAGCTATTGTTCCATATCTTTTTGCAAGATCAACGCTATCGTATAAAGATTTAAAAATGCGTGCTGCCGCAAGTGAATAATCAATAGCTTTTCCCGGATCTCCCATTTCCTGAAGAGTAGTAGAAACATTTCCCAAAGCCTCAGCATAATTTATTGAATCGTGCAACTCCTTATACAACTCAATACTCTTATTTCCAAATTCTAACCCCTGTTTAAAATCTCCTTGCTTACGATATGCAACACCAAGTATTGTCATAGCTTTTGCTTTTATATGCGGATAATTTAAAGATCTGGATATAGCGATATTGCAATAGTGAACAACTGAATCAATACGATCAATATAGGAAAATGAAAGGGCAAGATAAATATCTGCAACAGCCCCCAAACTATCGTTCTCTAATAGTTTTGAAACAACTATTGCACGTCGTGCATAAATTATTGATGAGTCAAATGAATAATTCCAATAAACTTTACATAAATTAATGTTGGAATTATAAGAGGCGATATCTGTGCCGACGGATTCCAATTTTAGATTATAAATTTCCGACTTGTCTTGTGAGTATAAAGGGGTAGCATTTGAAAACAAAAGGCATACGAATACAAAGTAGTAAATTAATTTTATCAATTTAGGTATCATAGTAAGTGTATTTAATATGTGTACACAAAATTACTAAATCTATCTTAAATAATTATATTAATTACTAATGATATACTAATATGTTTCTCTATCGTACTTATTATAAGCTTTTTACAGTTTTTAATATTACTTTTAATCTACCTTAAAACAAATATTTTTCATCTTGAGTACACCTAATATCAACCTACATAATTAGTGTACTCGTTAGTATTAATATAATTTTGTGCAAAAAAAAACTACTATGGACTTTGTTAAATCACAATTATTCTACTTGCTAATTATTTGCACAGTTGGATTGTCTTCACTATTAGATGCGCAAGTTGCAATAAACGAAACCGGTAATACGGCAAATTCCGAATCGATTCTTGATATTAATTCAAGCACAAAAGGGTTGCTTATACCTAGGATGACGACGGCACAAAGAACCACTTTTACAACCGGGTTAGGCCTTACCGAAAAGTCAATGTTGATTTTCGATACAGATCTTAATATTTTCTATTTTTGGAATGGTACTTCGTTTACCGAAATAAATTCTGGTAACATTGATAAAATTCAAAATACGGCCGGCAACTCTGTGGTGAAGCTTACTACATCATCTGGTAGCGATGTAGTGGATATTAAACTTGAAAATACAGACTTTTTTAGGTTTCAGCAAGGTGGGTTAGAAATGCTTAATAACGGAAAGTCTGTTTTTTTGGGTGAAACTGCCGGTCAAAATGATGACTTTACTGACAATGAAAATGTTTTTGTGGGTTATGGAGCAGGATCAAGCAACACAAGTGGGTTTTACAATATAGCGACCGGCTATGACGCATTACGCGATAATACAACAGGAACACGAAATACAGCTATTGGATACTGGTCAATGCTTGTCAACACAACAGGATACGATAATACATCCTTGGGCTATTCTGCGTTAAAACTTTGCTTAACATCTAACTCAAATACTGCAATCGGCACATCAAGTATGCAAGCACTTAATAGTGGTAGCGCAAATACTGCTCTTGGCGGATTCAGCCTTTATCAAACGACATCAGGGACTAGCAACGTTGCTGTTGGTGAAGGTTCCGGCACTTATCTTGAAACAGGCAACAACAACACCTTTATTGGCTATGGAGCTGGAAAAGGAAGCTCGTTACACTCTCAGAGTGGAAATGTATTTTTAGGTTATCTTGCCGGATACAGCGAAACAGGATCTAATAAACTTTATATTGAAAATTCCAATTCAAGTACTCCACTTATAGGTGGCGATTTCTCAACGAATCGGGTTGATATTAACGGTACTCTTAAAATAACAGGTGGAAGCCCAGGAGCAAATAAATACTTATTGTCTGATGTTAGTGGAAATGCCACTTGGTCAACTGTAAGCCTAAATGTAATAGATAACGTAATTAGCGATGACACAAGTGTTTACATAGGTTATTTGGCAGGTAATTCTGATAATGGAGGAAATTATAGTGTTGGCATTGGCAGAAAGGCTTTGGAAAATAGTACAGGCTATGCTAATGTCGCTATGGGTTCAAAGGCTCTAAATACTAACACTGTAGGATCTTATAATGTTGCAATTGGCTGGTGGGCTTTAAAATTAAATTCATTATCATCATCCAATATTGCAATTGGAGCTCAGTCCTTAGAACATTGTACTGGGTCAACTAATGTTGCGATAGGATCTAATGCATCTTCATCTAACACTAGTGGTCAGTCAAATGTTTCAATCGGTCATTCTACAAACTCTCTCAATCAAACCGGAAGTCGTAATACGATAGTTGGCTCAATGGCAGGTCGTGGAACCGGTTTACATTCGAAATCAGGTAATGTTTTTCTTGGTTATAAAGCAGGTTATAGCGAAATAAACTCCAACAAACTATATATCGATAATTCGGATACAACAAAACCTCTTATCGGTGGCGATTTTTCTACAAATAATGTTGATATAAATGGAACAATCAAAATTGCAGGCGGCAGCCCAGGAATTAATAAAATCCTTACTTCCGATGCTAATGGAAATGCTTCATGGCAGGCAAATGTGGCGGCAACACAACTTAACGATTTAAGCGATGCTTCATCCGATGGTTTTAGTGTTTTTGTTGGAAGTGAAGCAGGTGCTGTAGATGATGGCGAAAATTATAATGCTGCCGTGGGAAAGGATGCGTTAACAATGAATAACTCAGGTACTTATAATAGTGCTATTGGTTCCAGATCATTATTTAGTAATACAACAGGCATAAATAATTCCTGCGTTGGCAGAAGAGCTTTATTTTCAAATACAACCGCAAAGCAAAATACTGCAATGGGAGCACAGGCTTTATATTATAACAATGTTGATGACAATTCTGCATTTGGGTTTCATGCACTATACTCAAGTACTACAGGAATTAATAACACGGCAACAGGATCGCAAGCACTTTATTCAAATACCACCGGACATAATAATGATGCACATGGTTATCAGGCATTGCTTTATAACCTATCCGGATATTATAATCAGGCTTTTGGGGTTCAGGCATTACAAAATAATACTACCGGAATAAAAAATATAGCAATTGGTTATGAAGCAGGTATATTTGGAGATGTTAATAGCAATTGTACTTACATAGGATATCAATCGAAAAATGCAGCTATAACCTCGTATTCAAATAGTTCTGCTTTCGGAAGCCAAAGCGCTCTAACAGCTGATAATCAGGTAAGGGTAGGGAATTCAAACGTTACCTCAATAGGTGGCTATGCAGCTTGGACAAATATTTCCGATAAGCGATTTAAGTCGAACATAAAAGAGGATGTTAAAGGATTAGAGTTTATTTTAAAGTTACGTCCCATTACATACAATCTTGATATTGACAAGATTAACGATTTCCTTAATATTACAGAATATGATAAAGTATCAGCATCAAAAAAATCAGCACAACGCCAAACAGGCTTTATTGCACAGGAAGTAGAAAAATCTGCCAATGAGCTTGGTTTTGAATTTAGTGGTGTTGACAAACCTAAAAATGAGAATGATCATTATGGTCTAAGGTATTCTCAATTTGTTGTTCCGCTTGTAAAAGCAGTTCAGGAATTAAATGATAAGAACGAAAAATTAGAAAAAGAAAATACCTTATTAAAAGCAAGACTCGATAGAATTGAAAAGAAATTAAATATGCAAAACTAAAGGTAGGAAATTTGGTTTTTAAAGGGATAATTCTAAAGAATTATCCCTTTTTGCATTTTTAAGTTTTATACAAGTATTTTTAAAAACATACTGTCATACTAATCAATAATAATAGCAAATTTTGTTTCATTTTCAACGGATTTTACGAGAAGCACATCGCCACC
>CAZGWS010000142.1:0-8091 GCA_964528805.1 uncultured Lentimicrobiaceae bacterium
TATATAGCACTTTCCAATTAATCGTTTGAATATTCTTTCGGATTATTCAAACCCGAATTTCTTCATTCTTCTATCCAATTTTTGCCATGTCATGTTTAATAATGTTGCAGCTTTTGTTTTGTTGTTTCCCGAACGAGCTATGGCTTTTTGAATTAATATCTTCTCGTGATACTCTAAATCCAAATTATCATAAAATGAAGAATCACAATCACCAGTATTTTTTACGGTTCCTGTATGTTCAGCAGTTTTTACATTACAATCGGATAACGAAATATGATCAAGTGAAATAGTGTTGCCATCACACAATATAGTAGCTCTTTCAATAATATTTTTCAGTTCTCTAATATTACCGGGAAAATTATAATCAGTTAGTAAATTAATAACTTGTGCGTCAACATTTGAAATGTTTTTTCCCATCTGCGTACTATAATGCTTTAAATAATAATTAAATAGAAGTGGTATGTCTTCTTTTCTGTCTCGTAAAGGAGGAATATTTATTACAAAAACACTTAGGCGATGATATAAATCTAACCTGAAATTGTTCTCATTTGCAAGTTTTTCTAAATCTGTATTTGATGCAGCGATAACTCTTACGTCAACTTTTTGGTTTTCCCGAGAACCAATTTTGCTAACTACTCTTTCTTCGAGTACCCTTAGCAACTTTGCTTGTTGCCCAATGGGCATATCACTAATTTCATCTAAAAATAATGTTCCATTATTAGCAATTTCAAACCAACCTGATTTATCATCAATTGCTCCTGTAAACGATCCTTTTTTATGCCCAAAGAACTCACTCTCAAACAAACTCTCTGGAACAGCACAACAATTAACAGAATAAAACATGTGTGAACTTCTTTTACTAAGTTGATGAATACCCTTGGCAACTAACTCCTTACCGGTGCCGCTTTCGCCTAAAATTAATACCGAAGTATTACACGATTTGGCAACTCTACTCATCATACTTATTAGGTTTTTCATTGCTTTACTATTGCCAAGTAACTGTGTGCCAATATTATTCAATAGCTTTCCAGATAATTCATCAATATTTTTCTTGGCAGATTTGAGCTTCTTATTTAAATCTATATACCTCTGTGTACGCATTATGGAATTGTTGATATCGAAAAGTCTGAAAGGTTTTGCAAAATAATCGGCAGCTCCATTTCGCATGGCTTGTATTACGGTATCCATATCGCCATGTCCTGAAATCATTATTACCTCTATGTCAGCATATTCATCTTTAATCTTAGTTAGTACCTGTAGCCCATCCATCTCCGGAAGTTTAATATCAAGTATTACAATGTTTATGGGATGTAACTTGAGCAGCTTAAATGCTTTAGATGGATATCCTGCTTTAAAAACAATAAACTTTTTAGTGATTAAAAACTCCTCTATTTCGTCGGCAACACGAGGCTCGTCATCAACAATTAATATATTTAATTTTGTATTCATAATCTATTTCTTTGGTAATAGTATTGTAACCTGTGTAAATTCACCTTCTTTACTTTCCACATTTATAACTCCTTGCATTTCAGAAATAATTCCATATGAAATAGATAAGCCTAAGCCTGTTCCCCTTTTCTCACTTTTAGTAGTGAAAAACGGATTAAAAATTTTAGGGATAATATCTTTTTTTATACCGGAACCATTATCTCTTAAGGTAATAATTATATCAGAATTATTCTCTTGTAATTTTATCGAAATTTCCTTAACAAAATCATCTGTTTTAAGTTGTGCTGATTTTTCATCAACTGCTTGTTGTGCATTAGATATCATGTTTAAAATAACCTGTTCAAGTCTGTATTTATTTCCTAAAGTATAAATAGGAAAGTGAGGAATGTTCACTAAAAGTCTGACCTTGTGATTAGTAAGTTGTTTACTTACTAAAGATAAAGCATTTGTAAGAACTTCATTTACAGATATTTTCTCTACTATTAGGCTGTCCTGATCTCTTGAGAATAGGCGTACATGTTCAATTATTTTTTGTATGCGGTTAATATCGTTAAATAAAAGATCTATTTTTTTTCTTAAATAATTTTCATCAATACCATTGCTATTAGTGTTAAACAGTATGTTCTCAAGTCCCATTGATAAACCACCTAAAGGTTGGTTAATTTCGTGTGCCAACCCTGCAGATAATTCACCAATTGATTCTAACTTAGACTTTTGCACTAGAAGTTGTTGCTGTGCATTTACTCTTGTAATTTCCTCTTGTATTCTTTTTTTAAGATTACTATTTAGCTTATGAAGTTCATTTTCGGCTATACTACGTTTAGTGATATCAGAAATAAAAACTAATTTGGCATAAGCAACATCCCAATAAATATTTGTCGATTTAGCTTCAACCCACTTTCCGTTAAGTATTTGTACCTGTAAATCGCCTTTAGTGTTGTTATTTTGCTCGTCAAAGTATTTTATAGTAGCTTCTTTATATACCGGTTTAACAAATGATGAAAACTTCTTGCCTATAATGTTTCTGGGAAGAGTGCCAATAATTTCACTTATTTTAGGATTCACAAGATGGATTATACTCCCTATTATTATCATTATTCCATCGTTGGCATTTTCATAGATAAGTCTATATTTCTCTTCGCTATTTCGGAGCAGACTTTCGGCAATTGTCCGCTCCTTAACTTCTTGCTCCAGATTTTTTGTTCGCTCCCAAACTTTTTCTTCAAGTGATGCATTAAGGTTTACCATGTCTTGCTCAGCATAACTCCTGTATATTGCTGCTCCAAGATTGAGTGCTAATAGTTCTAAAGCATTAATTTCTGAATTTACCCAAACTCTTTTTAAAACACAATCATCAAAACCAATAAAGCCCCACCAATTTTTATTCACAAATATTGGTATTGCCAATAACGATAAGATATTTTGTTTTAAAAGCACAGATTTAGATGGCTCTTCAAAATCATCAATAATTCCGATTATGTTTTTCTTTTTCTTCATACGTACTGCCCACCAACTAAAAAGATTATCATTTATTGGTATATCAATTAGGTCATCGTTATTAATCTGTGGTACAATGCCGGGGGCAACCCATTCATAAATTTGACTTATAGAAGTTTGTGAATCTGATTTGTTTATTTTAAAGATATATGTTCGTGATACATTTGTCTTTTCGCCTATCAGCTTCAATGACATATTAACAGTTTTATCGTTAAATCCATGGCTAAAAAAAGCTTCTGTTGACTTTGATAATGCTCTTAATATGTTTTCACCTTTATCGCGTTCTCGCTCAGCAATATGCCTCTTAATAGCTTCCTCTATTAACCGCTTCTCAAGTAGAATATCGTTTGCTTGCTCATGTATTACGTTTAATAAATGATCCGTATCCACAGGTTTAACTAAAAATCCCTTTACGCCGGCATCAATAGCTTTTAGAAAAAACATAGATTCACCATAGGCTGACATAATAATTATGCGCTGAGATTTATCATTAATTCTAATTTTTTTAATCATATCAAGACCATTCATAACAGGCATCTTGATATCGCTTAAAATTAAGTCGGGTTTATGCTCTAAATATTTATTATAACCATCTTCACCATTAACTGCTATAAAAATATTTGTAATTACTTTACTTAGTAATTGTTTGTAAATATTCCGTATAACTTTATCATCTTCAACTAATAACAATGAAATATCTAATTTCTCCATAAAATAAAATTATACAATTATTTATACTTTTTTTCGCCGGCTAGTACATGTAAGTTAAGATGATTATCAATAGGTACAAGCGGACACGACCATCTGTGCGAATATGCGCAGTAGGGATTATATGCTTCGTTAAAATCTAATACTAACTTATTTGAAGTAGGAATTTTTATATCTAAATATCTACCGGCACCGTAGGTTGTTATCGTGTTAGTTAAGTCTTTAAACGGGACAAATAATTCATTTCCATAATCAATACTATTTTTATAACTTATGTTTTGATATGCAATTAGTTTACAATTTGTATCATTTAAAGTAAAATTAAGATAACCATAAATACGATAAGTTGGAGTTCGTGTTGTGGATGTTTTCATTGCAAAATTAGATGTAGTAGTATCAACTGTAAAGTTTGCTGTTATTTTGTAATTCGCATTAGGGGCAAAGTAATTAAATCCGGTAAACTCTTCTCTTTCTGCTTTTGTAAATGGTGATAGTAACGAGTCGGTAAATTCAGTATATTTATCTTGTCGATCATAATATACACTGTCAATATACCTTCCTTCAATGATATTTTTTTCTGAAACACTTATGTCGGGATGGAAAAAAAGCTCTGTATATATTGTAGCTAAAAACTCGTTACTTACGTTACGGGCACCCTTGCTGCTTTTCCACCAATGTTGCGGATCAAAAGTACGATCGCGATGCGATATTATACCAATGTTAAACTTTGAACCAAATGCCTTTTCAAATAAATACCTGCTCCTTCGAGAATGTACCCCTATTGAGTATATATTAAAGTTTTTAGGCCACTCACTATTTTCGTCAAACAGCATACGAGTGGCAACAGCTGTATTGTAAGTTCTGTCAATTAAAATATTTGTAGGGACTTCAGCCACATAAGCTGTATCGTAATAGCCGTAGTGTTTTAATGCAAGTACAGTTGCCTCTGCTGTACTTTTGTATGATGAAATAAATTCGTAATCAACTATTGGCAAGCCTGTAACTATAATTCTGTCATAATTATTTTTCTTAAAATATTCAACCGCATCTTTAATAGCATAGGCAGATACCCAACCTTCTATAACGAGGGTATGTGATTTTACCGGTTTATTTACAGAAAGAAAATAATAAATGCCTATAAGTGAAAGCCTTAACGCTATGACAATGCATAATAAAATGAAAACCCAGCCCATTATTGTAGGGTGATAGCAGGTTGTTTTTTTAAAAAGATGGAATTTTTTTTTCAACATTTAGCGTAGAAGTTATTCAATGTCAAAAATAGGAAATTATAAGCTTTAAATAATTATTATTTTTTTATATGTAAATTCAATTCAACTACAAGTTCATCGATATCAATATCAGTATATTTTTTTTCCTTTGCAGCTTCATATAGAGTACCCCAAAGTGGTTCGCCACACATAATACAGCGTATCCCTTTGTCCATAAGTAATTTAACCGAAAATGGATAGTCGTTAACGAGATCTTCAATAAATATGTCTTTTGTAATTTTATCAGGCATCAGCGTTTTAATATAAATGCAAAAGTAATACAATTATCAGAATTTATATTTGCTCCGTTAAAAAGAAGCATTAGTTTTGTGGTCATGGAACTATTATCATCAATTATTACACGGTTTTTTATTCAACTATTTAGGATTGTGCCTTTTTGGTTGTTATATATATTTGCTGACATTTTCTACTTTATTTCGTATAAAGTATTGAAATACAGAGTGCCTGTTGTAAGAGATAACTTAAGAAAATGTTTCCCTGATAAGGATGAGGAAGAGCTTCGTAAAATTGAGATGCTATCATACAGAAATCTGTCGATGATTACTGTAGAAAGTTTAAAAGCATTTACTATGAGTAAGGAACAAATTTTTGCTCGTCATAAGATAATCAACGAGTCTGAAATTGCATATGTGTACAATAAATGTGGTGGTATTATTTCGTTGCCAAATCATTACGGAAATTGGGAGTGGGGAGCAATGTCGTGTATGCAGTTTAAGTTTGAAGGAGTTGTATTGTATAAACCATTGAACAATAAGCATCTTAATGGCTATATTGAAAAAAACAGATCGCGATTTGGTTCAAAATTAGTATCGATAAAAGATACTGCAAGGTGCTTTGTGTCAAACAAAAATAAGATGAAAAATTTTGTAATGGCATCAGATCAAAGCCCTTCAAACTCAAAGAAATCTTATTGGATTAACTTTTTAGGACGAGAAACTGCTTTTTTGCACGGTCCTGAATTCTATGCACGAAAATACAATTACCCGGTTATATTTGTTGATATACAGCGAGTTAAAAGAGGTTACTATGAACTCGAATTATCTATAATTGCAGATGAACCACAAAAACTACCCGATGGTGAGATTACCAGAAGATTTGCAATGAAACTTGAAGAAGTAATTACTAAGAAACCCGAAAATTGGTTGTGGTCGCACAAGCGCTGGAAACTAAAGTTACCAGACAAAAATTAACACCGGAAGATTTAGTATTTGCCTTTTTTTCTTGATTTATTTTTCCTTTTTTTAAAGCCATCTTTTTTATCAAAACTCCTTGTGGAAGAAGACTTACTGTTTGACTGTTTAGGATTTGCCAGTTCAACCGATAACTTAGTATCATTAAAGTCAGCATTTTCAAATGCTTTAAGAACCTTTTTTTCAAAAGATGAATCGACCTCAAAGAATGAAAAATTCTTCATTATCTCAATTCTGCCGATATCAATATTTCTTTCGTGTGTATATTCGTTTATAAGCCCTATCAGCGACGATGGGTTTAGATTGTTACTACTGCCTACATTAACAAAGTACCTCGAGAAACCTTCTTCACTCCTACCCTCTCTACCTCTACTTGCTCTCTGGGATCCTCTTTCTCTACGTTCACCTCTCTCACCTCGACGCTCACTCCTTTCGCTTCTGCGGTCGCCATCACCTCTTTTTCGCGATTTTCTATCACCCCTATCGCGTGAGTTATCTATATTATTCAAATCTCGGGCATTTTTATAATATGCTAAAAATCTGTTAAACTCAACAGATACAAACTTTTTGATAAGCTCTTCCCTGTTTAACCACTCCAGTTTTTTATAAATAACATCCATAAATGGCTCAATCTGAACTTCATCAATTTCAACTTTCTCCACCCTTTCTATTAGGCTAAACAGCTGCTTTGCACAGATGTCTTTTCCGGAAGGAACTAATTTCTTCTCGAATTTCTTTCCGATAAGTTTTTCAACAGCTCTAAGTTTGTGTTTCTCGCGCATGTGAAGAATCGACAGTGATATTCCGCTTTTTCCTGCACGACCGGTTCGTCCACTTCTGTGGATGTAAACCTCATTTTCGTCAGGTAAGTTAAAATTAATCACGTGAGTTAAGTCGTTTACATCTAATCCACGTGCTGCAACATCTGTGGCAACAAGAAGTTGCAGATGCTTTGACCTAAACTTAGCCATAACGCTATCTCGCTGAGCCTGAGATAAATCGCCGTGAAGTGAGTCGGCATTGTATCCGTCCTGAATTAATTTATCAGCAATCTCTTTAGTTTCACGCCGTGTTCTACAAAAAATAATTCCGTAAATATGCGGATTTAAGTCGGCAATGCGCTTAAGTGCTTCATATCTATCTCGTGCTTGTACTTCATAATAAACATGAGTAACATTTTCGGCGGCAATGTTTTTTCCTCCTGCTGATAACTCAATGGGATTATTCATAAATTTACGAGCAATTTTAGAGATTTCTGCCGGCATTGTAGCCGAAAACAGAAGTGTTTGCTTCTCGTCGGGAGTTCCCTCCAATATTGCATTAAGATCTTCTTTAAAACCCATGCTCAGCATTTCGTCAGCTTCGTCCAGTACAACTACGTCAATACTTCCTACTTTAAGTTTATTTCTTTTTATTAAATCCAATGTTCTACCCGGTGTTCCAACAACAATGTGAACGCCTTGTCTTAACTCACCAATCTGAGTCTCAATACTTGCTCCACCATACACAGCAGTAATTCTAATACTTCTGTCATTTTTTGCATATGCCTTTAAGTCCTTGGCAATTTGAATGCACAATTCTCGTGTGGGAGATAATATTAGACCCTGAGTTAGTTTGTTGCTAACATCAACTTTTTGTAACATGGGTAAGCCAAAAGCAGCTGTTTTACCCGTACCGGTTTGTGCAAGCCCAACAAGGTCGCGATTCGACTCAAGCAAAGCCGGAATTACAAGCTCTTGTATAGGTGTTGGCTGTTCGTAGCCAAGTTCTGTTATTGCAGATATTAGTTTCTTGTTAAGATTGAGTTCCTCGAAATTGTTCATTTGGATAATTAATTGTAGAAATGTTTATACCGATTTTTAGTTTATACCGGTAGAATTATGGCGTATTTTTAAAAATCGCTGCAAAGGTACTCAATAATTTATAACATACAGATATTTAGATAAATAATATTTACT
>CAZGWS010000143.1:0-8014 GCA_964528805.1 uncultured Lentimicrobiaceae bacterium
TTGTTGCCAACTATTACTTAATGCGGTTTATTTTTGTGAATTATTAAAATGAAAAAGTTCTGCGTCAGAACCCACCCATCTGTAATTTTTAAAAACGTATGCAACTACCTCTTCGTACTCATCAAATGATCGTGTTTTTTTTATACTATTAAACACCTTTTGTGGATTATTAAATGAATATGACATAAAGCTCCAAAGCTCTTTTACCGGACCAATGGCTTGTGATTTATTATTTCTTTTTTTTCGATATGCGAGATAAATATCTGTAATAAATTTATACGCTATCTCCTTTTGTTCCATCAAATTATAAGCGCAACTATTTTTTATTTTCATAGGTAAAAACGGATCGACGAGCACACCTCTTCCAATCATCCATTTGCTTAGCAGAAGTTTGTCCCTAAGTTTTTCAAAGTCATTTATTGAAAATATATCGCCATTGTAAACAACATCGGAATTACTCATCAGCGAAGCTTTTTTAGTTGCTTCCAATCTTACATTTCCTTTATAGAGTTGCTTGCCAACTCTGGCATGGATTGTAAGTTCGTAGATTTTAAATGAGTTAAAAATACTAATTATATCAAGTATTTCATTGTCGTTAAAATATCCTAACCTGCATTTTACTGAGAAATTAATATCAATTTCGGGGATAGTAGTTTTTAAAATTTCTTCTACCATTTTTGGGTAAGGCAGCATCCCCGATCCTCTTTTTTTATTTGCCACTCTGGGGTAGGGGCAGCCTAAATTCCAGTTTATTTCGTTATACCCTTTTTTTTTACAGAAATTGGCAAAAGCTATTATCTCGTTAGCATCTTTAGATAGAATTTGGGGTACAACCTCAATATTATTCTGCCGTACGAAGTTAAACTCAAAAGCTTTCTTTGTCTCGCTGTTTGGCTTTTGATTTCCGGTAAAAAAAGGGGTGTAAATTTTATCAACTCCACCAAAATATTTTGTATAAACTTCGCGATAAGTATATGTTGTAATCCCTTGAAAGGGTGCTAGATATATCTTCTCGCTTAAAGTCATATTTAAATTAAGATTTGAAAAAATCGATAAAAGAAATATTGCCAAGTATTTACAAATGTTATTTAACCACTTTCAACTTTAATTCATCCAGCTGGACATCAGCTATTGATGATGGTGAATCAATCATCACATCACGACCTGAATTATTTTTTGGGAAGGCAATAAAATCACGAATTGAATCTTGCCCGCCAAAAAGAGCAACTAAACGATCGAAACCAAGTGCAATTCCTCCATGAGGTGGAGCTCCATATTCAAATGCATTCATTAAAAAGCCAAACTGTTCTTGGGCATCTTCATCGGTAAAACCCAAATGTTTAAACATAAGTTTTTGCAGTTGACGGTCGTGGATACGTATTGACCCACCACCAATTTCGGTACCATTAATTACAAGGTCGTAGGCATTGGCACGCACTTTGCCCGGATTGGTGTCGAGCATTGTAATATCTTCGTGTTTTGGAGATGTAAACGGGTGGTGCATTGCATGATATCTTTTTAACTCGTCATCCCACTCAAGCAGAGGGAAGTCAACAACCCATAACGGTGCAAACATGTTGTTTTTGCGTAGCTCCAGTTTGTTAGCCATTTCGATGCGCAGTTCGCCAAGTTGTTTCCTCACTTTGTCGGTTTCGCCCGAAAGTATTAGAAGCAAATCGCCGGGCTGTGCATTCATTTTTTTAGCCCATCCGGCAAGGGCTTCATTATTAAAAAACTTGTCAACCGATGATTTAAAGCTCCCATCTTCATTATATTTTACATAAACCATCCCCTTCGCTCCTATTTGCGGTTTTCTAACAAAGTCGGTAAGTTTGTCCAACTGTTTGCGCGAATAACCGGCACATCCTTTTGCAGCTATTCCTACAATTAGCTCAGCATCATCAAAAATTTTAAACCCTTTGTTTTTCGCAACATCGTTAAGCTCAACAAATTTCATCTCAAAACGCAAATCGGGTTTGTCGCTGCCGTAATATTTCATTGCATCGGCATATTTCATCCTTTGCAGTACAGGAATCTCGATATTTAATACCGTCTTGAAAAGATGCTTTATCATTCCTTCAAATGTATTGAGGATGTCGTCTTGATCCACAAATGCCATCTCACAGTCTATTTGTGTAAACTCAGGTTGCCTGTCGGCACGAAGATCTTCATCGCGAAAGCATTTAACTAATTGATAATAACGATCATAGCCTGCAATCATCAACAACTGTTTAAATGTTTGTGGCGATTGTGGCAAAGCGTAAAATTGTCCTTCATTCATTCGCGATGGGACAACAAAATCACGAGCTCCTTCGGGTGTTGATTTTATCAGATAAGGCGTTTCTATTTCAAAAAACAACTTACTATCGAGATATTTTCTTGTTTCAAGAGAGAGTCTATTTCTAAGAGCAAGATTTTTTCGTAATGGGTTACGCCTAAGGTCGAGGTAACGATATTTCATTCTTATTTCTTCGCCACCATCGGTGTTATCTTCAATGGTAAAAGGTGGGGTTTTTGATGAATTAAGAACCGTAATAGCTGTCGTATCAATTTCAATATCGCCAGTAGGCATTTTCGGGTTCTTCGACTCTCGTTCAATAACTTTTCCCTCAATCTGTATAACATACTCGCGACCTATTTTTCTTGCTTTTTCTACAATTTTCGTATCAGATCTGCCATCTTCCAATATTAATTGTGTAATTCCATAGCGATCGCGAAGGTCAACCCAAATAAGCCCTCCTTTGTCGCGTACTTTTTGTACCCATCCCGAAAGGGTTACAGTTTTGTTAATGTCTTTTATCGTAAGCTCTCCGCAAGTGTGTGAACGCAGCATATTATTTTTGTATTTTTGAAGTTTATTCTCAATGTCTTTACTCAAAAAATTATGGCGGCGAAGTTACAAAAAAGTAAGAGGTTTTTGTTAGTTTTGATTTTTTACTGTCAATGAATTTCCGATTGGTTTATATTGTAATTTTATGGATGCTGAATTTTTGTAAGGACTGTTTTTAAATTTCGACTAATAGTAATGATGAAAGAAACTAAAAATTATAGCACAAAAACTATTCCTGATAAAATTAAGAATATGGAAGCATGGAAACTTTCGAGGAAAAATTTTATCACAGGTATTACAATGGCTAGTTTTGTGGCAAGTTTACCGATGGCGTCTGTGATAGGTGCTAATGCTGACAGCAATAAAAATTTATCACAAAATCAGTATTCTATTGTTAAATCGGTGCAAAATATACTATTTCCATCTGATGGCTTTGGTCCCGGAGCTTACGATATTATGGCTGATAGTTATTTGCTGTGGGTGTTATCGGATGTTAGGATGGATCCAGAAGAAAAGGATTATGTGATAAATGGAATTGGATGGGTTGATGAGACAGCAAATGAAAACTTCTCGAAAAATTACATGCAACTATCAGAAAGTGAGAGAGGGACTTTGATTGCTGATATATCTGACGAAAACTGGGGTAGCAGCTGGTTGGGGGTGGTTCTTAATTATATATTTGAGGCATTGTTATGCGATCCACAGTACGGTGGTAATCCGGATGAAATTGGTTGGGATTGGTTACAGCATAACCCCGGATATCCTCGACCAACAAAGGCTTTGCTTTATCCCGAGATTTTTATCACCGTAGGATAGATGTGTACAATGAATAAATTGAATGGAATAAAATAAATAGGTCTGCATAGATCTTCTAAAAACACTCAAATATATGGCTAAACAGAAATATGATGTTTGCATAATTGGCAGCGGTGCCGGTGCAGGGCCAATAGCATACGAATTGTCGAAAAAAGGATATAGTGTTATTGTCCTCGAAAAAGGTCCGTGGTTTAAAACTAATGATCTTTCTAAAGATGAAATTGTTGCAACGCGAAGAAATGTTTATACTCCACCATTGCAAAATGAGCAGCACGTTATCGAAACAAAAAATACTGATGGAGAATGGGAGGCTAAATCAACATATTCAACAGGTTTATCCTTCTGGAATGGTAACATGGTAGGCGGTTCGTCAAATCTTATGAGCGGCTATTTTCACCGGATGAAACCTAATGATTTCAAGCTGCTTACGGCTTATGGTCCTATTGAAGGAGCCAATGTAGTTGATTGGCCGGTGGATTATGACGAAATGGAACCTTACTTTGATAAAGTTGAGAGAGTTGTAGGTGTAAGTGGTCGTGTTGTAAATCACTCATCGCTTGAACCCAGATCGAGTAGTGAATTTCCTTATCCACCACTTGCAGAAAATATTGTATCGGAATGGATTGATGGAGCTGCTAACAAATTAGGGTATCAGGCAGTACCCGTTCCACGTGCAATATTATCAGTACCTGACGACGATAGGTTGAGTTGTTTTTATTCTAACTATTGTGGCAGCTACGGATGCTCGTCAGATGCAAAGGGAAGTTCGAGAGTTGCTCTGCTAAACAAAGCCCTAAAAACGGGGAAGTGCACAATATTACCTAATTCGAAAGTTTACAATCTGGAAACTAATGGGTTAGGTAAGGTAGTAAAATCGTGGTATTATGATGAAATTGGAGATAGGCAAAGTATTGATGCCAATTTGTTTGTAGTTGCATGTCAGGCCGTTGAAACCTCGAGGTTGCTGCTGATGAGCAAAAATGCTGATTTCCCTAACGGCTTGGCTAACAACGGCGGACTTGTAGGTAAAAATTTTCTTTTTTCGGCAGGCGGTGTAGGGTCAGGGAAATTTATCTATGACGAACTGGATAGCGATAAAGCAAACCAGTTAAAGATTCCGGGACTTTTTGTAAACAGAGCAATACAACATTGGTACGAAATTGATGACGATAAAGCTTTTCCTGACAAAATAAAGGGCGGCACGGTTGATTTCCTTTTCGAACATGCAAACGGAATTAGCAAGGCAATACGAAATAAGCGAGATAGTGAAGGTAACTTGGTTTATGGATCGGCTCTTAAGAAAAAAATAAAAAACTATTTCCTGAATCAGCGTAAGCTTAACTTTGAAGTATTTGTTGACTGGCTGCCCACCGATAATTGTTTTGTATCTCTTGATGAAAATGTTGTTGACAAATGGGGCGATCCGGTTGCTAAAATAAGAGTAGATAACCATGAGCATGACATAGAAGTTGGCATTTATTTGGCAAAAAAGGCGGAAGCTTTGATGGATGAACTGGGAGTAACCGACATAAAATCATCAATTAGCGGATCTCCTCCGTCAAATCTTATGGCAGGAGGATGTCGCTTTGGTAATAATCCAAAGACTTCTGTACTCGACAAAAATTGCAAAGCCCATGAAGTAGAAAATTTGTATGTAACCGATGGTAGTTTTATGCCTACAGGAGGTAGTGTTACTTATACTTGGACAATTTACGCAAATGCCTTCAGGGTTGCCGATGCAATTATTGAAAGGTTGCAATCGGGGAGAGCATAACAATCAGGTTTTCATACTCTCGGTTATAGCTTTGCGAGATTTAAGTATATATTTAGCTTTATCCAGCGGACTTGTTCCCTTGTATTGTCGTATAACTCCAAATTCATCAGTACATTCACGATAAGAGTGGAATCGAGTTAATATCTTAGCTTTCCCTCCCGAGCGAGAACTAAGTTTAATAGAATAGTCAAGTGATGAAGCAACAGGCATAGTGCCTTCAAGTATGAATTTTCCTTTTTTAATTTCAGGGCTGTTAAAAGTGCCGCGCATATTTATAATATCACCTGTTATTGCGCCAAGTAGCTCGTCGGGGGCAACAATATGAAACCAATTATACGGCTCCAGAAATTTTGTGCCGCTATTCATCAACCCATCCATAACAGCCATTGGTGTTGCAATAACAAAATCACCCGGATTTGAGTGAATGGTATGATCTTCACCTTCTATTAAAGTAATTTTCAGGTCGGTAACTTCCCATCCTTTTGGACCTTGCTTAAGGGCTTTACTTATTGTACGCTCAACTTCATTTTGGTATTTTTTTTGAATGTCGTTTACACTTACTTTTGATTGATAAATTATACCGCTTCCAGCTTCATCAGGTTCAATTTTTAGCTTAATAATTGCCCAACATGGCTTAGGCATCCAGTATCTCGCAAAGCCTTCCGATACTTTTTTTGGACTTTCTTTATAGATTACCGTTGGTTGGTCAAATTTTGCTGCAATGTTAAAGCGTTGTTCAAGTATTTTCTCAATTACTTCCATTTGAATCCAACCCATTATTTTTACATGAAGCTCTTTATCATCTCGCAGCCATTCAAATTCCAAGGCAGGATCTTCAGCCGAAAGTATCTGAAGCGCTTCCGCCAGTGCAGCATAGTTTTTGCTGTCTTCGGCTTTAATTTGTACCGTAAGCAGGGCACTATGTAGCTTAATTTGCTTTGGCACAAGGGCTCCACTTCCGAGTATATCACCAATTTGAGTGCTGTTAAGTCCTATAACTGCAGCAATATCGCCGGCAGCAACACTAGTGCAGTCAATTAGCTTGCCTCCACTAAATCGTTTTATTTGATTTACTTTCTCCTCTATTCCCCTTGTTTTGTTATAAACAACGTTGCGTGCAGATAGTTTTCCGTCAAATAACCTAATACCAACAATTTTACCCAATTTTTTATGATGATCTATTCTAAAAACCAAAGCGGAGAATGGATTGTCATTTTCACCTTTTGCCACAGGAAAATATTTTACAACAACATCTAATAGCTCTTTAACCCCAACAAGGTTTTTTGCAACGCCCATCATCACCGGCAACAAATTAAACTGGCAAATTTCTTTTTTTAACTGCTCATCAAGTTCGCAAAAAGACAGATGTTGCTCATCAAGATACTTTTCAAGTATTTCGTCATTTTTACTGGCAATATTTTCTGTAATATCTTCATCAATATAATTTTCGTTCCAGCAATTAGTTATTGATATTTCGTTTGCATTGCGATAATTATTGCATTTTTGAAAAACAACTAAATTCTCACTCAAACCATTCCTTAATTCGCTTATAACTCTGTGTATATCAGTACCCAAACGGTCTATTTTATTAATGAAAATAATAGTTGGGATTCGATGTTCTTTAAGAGCAATCCATATATTTTCGGTATGCGACTGAACACCCTCAACAGCTGATACAACAAGAATTGCCACATCTAAAATACGTAACGAGCGTTCCACATCTGCCGAAAAGTCGATATGTCCCGGAGTATCTATTAAGTTAATTTGAATATTGTTCCAAAAAAAAGTTGATGCAGCCGATTGTACCGAAATCCCTCTTTCTTTTTCTATAGACAGAAAATCGGATTGAGCTGTGCCTTTGTCAACATTACCCGGCTTTTTAATAACCCCTCCAAAATATAGAAAAGCTTCGCTGAGGGTGGTCTTTCCGGCATCAACATGTGCCAGTATGCCTACATTTATTATCTTATCTTTCATAAATAAATACGGAAAACGAGTTGCAAACTATTATTTTAGTAAACCATAACTCTTACAGTGGGTTTATCGCCTTCAGGCACCCTGATGTTGTAAACATTACTCAAGGTCGAGCCTGACGGGAATTGAGTGCCAATTATTACCGATTTACTATTATAATTATCAGGGTCTTCGTCTTTTTTAAGTGGAGGGCATTTCGGGCATTTGTAATTTACATTTATATAAATCGGGTTTGGATAAAAATAAGCTTTAGTATCTGAAAACGCCTTGCCTGTGGCATTTGTAAATTGAAAAAATACAATGGCATTTTTTGTGTCGTTAACGATATAATCTTGCGCAGTATTAAAAATCTGCAGATGATCATTATCACGGCTTGTAATTGTAGCAGTTAAGCGATATAAATCACTTCCTTTTTTAGTTTGCTTTTTTACAACCGAATAACTAACTACCATACCGTTTATTGACATGTCTTCACCATCTTTTAATTCGGTAAACCCCTGTCCTTTAAGTGGATTAACACTTAAAAGGATAGAAATAAATACTAATACTATTATATATTTTTTCATATGCACTGTGCTTTTTTCCATAGTAGGATACATTTATTAATTAATTATAACTTT
>CAZGWS010000144.1:0-8013 GCA_964528805.1 uncultured Lentimicrobiaceae bacterium
AGGTTAGTAATTAATCACTAACATATTAAAATATTATTTAACCATAAAACTAAAACAATATAATACAATCAATTATTTTTATTATTTTTGACGCCCTAAACATACAATGTATAGATGAGTTTGCAGAATCAAAATGACAAATCATTTTTATCGGGCGTTATGATGCAAGTAGTTTTTGGCTACAGGAAGCATTTAGCAATTATTGGGATAGTTGCTATTATACTGTCCATTATTTTTTCGGGTCCTTACTTTATTACTCCCTTGTTTAAATCAACGGTAATATTGTATCCCACAGCAAGCAACTCTATCTCGAAAGTATTGTTAAGCAATAACTTTAACAATACCAAAGACATACTGGAATTTGGCGAGATAGAACAGAGTGAACAAATGCTGCAAATACTTAATTCAAACCGGATTAGAGATAAAATAATTAGTAAATATAACCTATTAAAACATTACAACATAAAGTCTGATGCCAAATACAAAATGACCAAGCTATATGATGAATATAACAGTAATTTCAGGTATAGGAAGACTGAATATATGGCAATACAAATTAATGTTTTTGATAAAAATCCGCAATTAGCGGCAGATATGGCTAACAACGTTGCTGAGTTAGTTGACTCCACTATTAACCATATGCAAAAGAAAATTGCTAAAAAAGCCTTTAAAATTGTTGCAACAGAATACAATAAATTAAAAGATGAGATTAGCACCAAAGAAGACTCATTAACAGTTATACGCAAGTTGGGTGTTCATGATTACGAAAGCCAGTCGGAGATGTTTAACAGGCAGCTGGCAATAGAAATGGCAAAGGACGACAAAGGTAGTGTTGCCAGATTAAATAAGAAACTTGATGTGCTTGCTAAGTACGGCGGAGCATATGTTTCACTTCGCGATGCTCTTGAATATGATAAAAAACAGTTGAGTGCGTTAAAAGCAAAATATGAGGAAGCAAAGGTTGACGCTACCCAAAATCTACCCCATACTTTTATTATTAATACAGCTTATAAAGCAGAGAAGAAGACTTACCCTATAAGATGGCTGATTGTATTAGCAGCAACAATTACATCATTATTTCTTGCTGTAATACTTTTTAGCATAATAGATATGTTTTCAGGAAAATTAGGGCAAGACATCAAAAAAAAAAATTCAGACGTAGTATAACTGCGCCTAATATTGATATAAGAAAATATAGGTTTACTAAGAAACTCACAACTTCTATAAGTAATAATAAAAAGCCTAATGTTATTCATCAAAAGTATGAGGTGGTTAAGAAACAATCATCAAACAACAGAGACGTTTACATTTGGGATATTAACAGTATAGATATGGACAAATTATTTAATAGCGCACATTTAATAAATATTATTGCAAAGTGGCGATACCATTTATTGATAATAGTTATTGCATCAGCAATACTTGCAGTTGTATTCTCGAGTGCTACTTTCATTACACCGCTATATGACTCGCATGCAGTAGCTTATCCAGCAAACACGGAACCTTATTCAGATGAAAGCGAAACAGAGCAGATGTTGCAAATTCTTAATTCTCAAGATATTGTTGACAGCATGATAAATAAATTTGACTTAGCAAAACATTATAAGATTAATCCTAAATATAAATATTTTAAAACAGTATTATATAACACATACCACGAGCATATAAATATTAACAAGACCCCCTACGAGTCGGTACGCATTGAGATTTCTGACCGTAACCCCGATACTGCTGCATTGATGGTTACAGCAATACTTAAATTTTACGATCATAAGATAGCAAGCCTGCACAAAAGCAAATCACAAGAAGTTATCAACATGTACAATATTCAGCTCAGAAAGAAGCGACAGGTGTTAGACTCTCTTAAAAACATACTGTACAAATTAGGTACTGAGGAAGGAATAATTCAATATGAATATCAGTCGCAAGAAATAATGCGAGGCTATTTAGGAACTACTGACGGCACCGGCAATACTAAAATTAACAAAAAAGAAGTTGACAGGTTGCTTAAAAACATGGAAAAAGGAAGTGGTCAGCTTATCGAAGTAGTCCAAATGATACAGGACGAAGCAAGAACATACGTTGAAGTTAAGCTTGATTATGAAATGGCTGTAAGATTTACCGATTCAAAGCTTACCTATAGCAATATTATTAGTTACCCTTATGCATCCGACAAAAAAAGTTATCCCATAAGGTGGCTGATAGTTACAATTGTTTCGATGGCAGCATTTGTAATGTCATTGCTAATTATTTTCTTCATCGAGAATAAAAAAAAGCAAGTTTGATTTTATTATAATCTCAATATTTCAAAGTCTTGACAGAAAAATCAAAAATAGTATGGGTATATTTGCTGACAGCACTATTTTTGGTTGTTAACTTTTATTTAATATTACAAAAAGACGTTTATTGGTTTTTTTTACTGCCGGTTGCCTTGGTTGTTTTAGTTTATTATCTAATTTCGTTAGATAAAATTATACTTCTGATTACCTTTTTAACACCATTTGCTATTGAAATACGAGGCGTTGAAGGTGGTTTAGGAGTTTCGCTCCCAACTGAACCATTAATGTTTGGTGTGCTGCTACTATTTGTCGCCAATTTATTAGTTGAGGGAAGTTATGATAAGAAAATTTCAAGACACCCCATAACTTACATCATATACGCTTCACTTTTATGGATGTTTTTTACTTCATTAACAAGCGAATTACCAATTGTATCCTTTAAATATTTGTTATCGCAACTTTGGTTTGTTGTACCTTTTTATTTTATAACAGCTGTTATGTTTAAAAAGATTTCAAACATCAAAAAGTTTATGATGTTGTATATGGCTGCACTATGTGTAATTGTTATTTATACTATAATTCAACATGCCAAGCATGGTTTTGACGAAGATGCCGGACACTGGGTGATGTCGCCATTTTACAATGACCATACAGCTTATGGTGCTATTTTGGCAATGTTTCTGCCTGTCGGTCTTGGTTTTCTTTTTTATAAAGATATTACAAAAGCAACAAGATTATTTGTATTTATTTCACTTTTAATAATGCTAACAGGTATTATACTCTCATATAGTAGAGCCGCCTGGTTAAGTGTGCTTGTTGCAATAGCTGTTCTGATTGCGATTAGGTTACGTATTAAGTTTTATGTAATAGCAATTTCACTTATTGCCATAGTAGGTGTATTTTTTGCACTTCAAAATCAAATTATTGACAAACTGTCGAAAAATAAGCAAGATTCATCCAGTAATTTTACCGAACATGTAAAATCTATTTCAAATATATCATCAGATGCGAGTAATCTGGAAAGGATTAACAGATGGGAATCGGCAATACGCTTATTTAAGGAGCGTCCAATTGTAGGGTGGGGACCCGGAACCTATCAATTTGTATATTCTCCTTTCCAGAGTTCGCAGGAAAAAACAATTATTAGTACAAATCTTGGCGACAGAGGCAATGCCCATAGTGAATATTTAGGAGCCCTCGCCAACATGGGTATTCCGGGGATGTTTATAGTAATACTTTTGTTAATATTTGTGGTTATCACCGGATTGCGTGTTTACAAATATGGAGATGTTAACGTTAGGTATTTGGCGTTAATGTCGTTATTAGGGTTGATAACCTACTTTGCTCATGGTTTTTTAAACGACTTTTTAGATACCGATAAACTATCGGTACCATTTTGGGGATTTATCGCAATCATTGTAGCCCTTGATTTATATCATACACCAACGAGCAATAAATTAAATGCAGATAACGATGAGTCTGTAATTAAAACAGATACAGAGATATAGTATCTTACAACTTGGTTTTTTTTATTAAATCGGGTACTTGCTTTAGCGCAATAAACTGTCGCCAGTATTGCCTAACTTCCAAAACCGGTGAGCCCATATAAACTTTACCCCCTTCAATTGATTTATCAACTGCCGATGTAGCAAGTATAACGGCTTTTTTGCCAATTACAATATCTTTATTTATTGCAACCCGTGCCCAAATTATTACTTCATCCTCAATGGTAGTAACCCCTGCAATTGCAGCAAATGCTCCAATAAGGCAATGTTTTCCAATAGTTGTATCATGCCCCACCTGACATTGATTGTCCATTTTTGTGCCATCACCAATAATTGTATCGCCTGTTACTCCTTTATCAATTGAACAAGATGCGCCAATTTCAACATTATTGCCAATAATAACACGACCTGCCGACAAAAACTTAACGTAACCTGTTGCTCGCTTCTGAAAATAGTACGCATCGCCACCAATCACAGTATTTGAGTGTAATATTACATTATCTCCAATAATACAGTTATCGTAAATACTAACATTCGCATGGATTATGCAATTACTGCCAATAGTTACATTGTTACCAATAAATGCTCCGGGCTGAATAATAGTTCCCTCACGCACTATTGCAGAATCACTAACCATTTTAGCAGACGCAACCATTGGTCTAAAGTGAGCTATTAACGTATTAAAAGCATCCATAGGTGCATCATGATAAATCAATGATTTACCGATTGGAGGTGTAACATCCTTATTAATAATGACATATGACGCTGCTGACTCAAGTGCTTTTTTATAATACTTTGGATGATCCACAAACGTCAAATCGCCATGTTTTACAATATGCAACTCATTAATACCGGTAACAACCGAATCCGGGTTACCGATAACTTTACCATCAATAATGTTGGCAATCTCACTCAACTTAAGAGAAGTTTGTAGGTCCATGAAATTATGATTTAACTCTTTCGGAATATGTTCCTGTACGAGTGTCAACTTTAATTTTATCACCCTCGTTAATAAACAGTGGAACTTTTACTGTTGTGTTTGTTTCTACAGTTGCATTCTTAAAAGTATTAGTTGCTGTATTCCCTCGCTCTCCCGGTTCCGTATATGTAATTTCCAGCACCACATAAGTAGGCATTTCGCATAATATGGCTGAGTCTGTTTCTGCATGAAATGCAATAACAACTTCTTGTCCTTCTTTTAGCAAATCAGGTGCAGGTATGAGTTCTTTATCAATGAAAGTCTGCTCATAATCTTCGGTATCCATAAAATGGTAAATATCACCTTCGTTGTATAAATACTGATATGAACGTCGTTCAACTCTCTGAATATCAATCTTAAATCCAGATGTAAAAGTATTTGTTAAGGTTCTTCCTGTTTTTACATTTTTAAGTTTTGTTCTAACAAAAGCCGGTCCTTTACCTGGTTTTACATGTTGAAACTCAGTAATAGTGTAGAGATCGCCGTTATGCATTATACAAAGTCCGTTTCTAAAATCTGCTGTTGTTGCCATATTAGTTATAAGTTATTAAGTGTATAAATGTTTATTAAAAATGGAAAATAGAAGTTATATTATTGAGTATCATTACTTTGGATAGCTTTTCAGAAACTGTTTTTCTTTCATCATGTACCTACAGTTCTATCTTTCATTCTGGTATATCCTTTCATCAGTCCACGCTGCGAGCTTGAAATAAAACTAAGTATTTCATCTCGTTCATCAGTTGCAGGCAAATTTCTTTCTATGTACCTCACAGCTTGAGTAACATTCTGTCCGTGTAAAAAAACGAAGCGATATATTTCCTGAATATCGGCAATTCTTTCATTTGAAAAACCTCTTCTTCGTAATCCGATTGAATTAACACCAGCAAACGAAAGTGGTTCGCGACCTGCCTTAGCAAATGGTGGCACATCTTTACGAACCATGCTGCCACCGGATATCATTGCATGTACACCAATATGCACAAACTGGTGAACAGCAGCAAGTCCTCCAACAATTGCCCAATCACCAATAGCAATATGACCTGCGAGAGTAGCAGCATTTGCCAAAATTACATTATTTCCCAAAATGCAATCATGGGCAATATGAACGTAAGCCATAAGCAGACAGTTGTTTCCAATAACTGTTTCAAAGTTGGCTTTTGTACCTCTGTTTATGGTAACAAATTCTCTGATAGTAACATTATTGCCGATTCGCACGGTGGTTTCTTCGCCATCGAATTTAAGATCCTGTGGTATAGCCGAAATGACTGCCCCGGGAAATATTCGGCAATTTTTACCAATTCGTGCACCCTCCATAATAGTTACGTTGGATCCAATCCATGTACCTTCATCAATAATCACATTTTTTTCAATATTCACAAAAGGTTCAATTACAACGTTAGGTGCAATTTTTGCCTGAGGATGAACATATGCCAATGGTTGATTCATTCTATTTTTCTTTATTTTTCACAATCTGAGCTACCAATTTACCATCCATTACAACCTTATTGCCAACATATGCTTTTCCGTACATTGAACAAATACCCCTTTTTATTGGTCCGGTTAGTTCAATTGTAAATATAAGAACATCGCCAGGAACAACCTTAGATCTGAATCTAACATCATTTATTTTTAAAAAGTATGTAGAATAAAGCTTGGGTTCGTCAACTTGATTAAGGACGAAGATACCTCCTACTTGTGCCATAGCCTCAACCTGAAGTACTCCGGGCATAATTGGCTCATCAGGAAAATGCCCTACAAAAAATGGTTCATTTAAGGAAACATTTTTCATTGCTGTTATGTTATTTTCACTCATCTCCAACACTTTATCAACCAATAAAAAAGGAGGACGATGCGGAAGGATCTTTTTAATTTGATTTATGTCGTAAAGTGGTTTGGCGTAAATATCAAAAGGAGGTTTCTTTAACATTTTTGTTTTTATTATATTGTTTAAAATTTTTTTTGTGAACTCAGTGTTTGCCTGATGACCGGGTTTATAAGCGACTACACGACCTTTTAATGGCATTCCTAATAACGATAAATCACCAATTACATCCAGTAATTTATGCCTTGCTGCTTCATTTTTGAAAATAAGATCCAGATTATTTAGAATTCCATTTGGTTTTACTTTAATTTTAGGTTTGTTAAAAAGCTCAGCAAGATTATCTAACTCTTCCTGCGAGACACTGCGATTTACAAAAACTATAGCATTATTAAGGTTACCGCCTTTGATGAGGTTGTCGTTCAATAAAATTTCCAGTTCGTGAAGAAATACAAATGTTCTACTTGGAGCAATCTCTTTTTCAAAGTCATCAATTTTGTTTAGCACGGCAGTTTGCTTTCCAAGCACATCTGTTTCGTAATCAATTTCAACAGTAATAGAAAACTCATCAGCAGGCTCAATCAATAATCTGGCATTACCATCAGGAGATTTATAAACTATTGGTTCGGTAATCTCAAAATATTTTCGTTTAGCATTTTGTTCAACAATACCGGCTTCTTTTATTGCCTCAACAAACGACTTCGCCGAGCCATCTTTAATGGGAATCTCTTCTATGTTCAAATCAATCAGAACATTATCGATGCCCAAGCCTGTTAAAGCAGCTAACACATGCTCAATTGTAAAAATACTTGTGCCATTTTTTGAGAGCGTTGTACCGCGTGCAGTACTTACAACAAGATTGATATCGGCTGGTATTACAGGCTTTGATTCTATATCAACTCTTCTAAATTTAACTCCGTGATTAACAGGTGCACTATGTAAAGTCATTTCCCCTAATTGCCCTGTATGCAAACCCGTACCGCTAATTGTTACCGATTTGCTAATTGTATTTTGTTTCTCGATCATTTATTATATTAAAATTTCGTGCAGTGCCAATACCCATTGAAGCAGAATTTTGCAAAAATAGTTAATTTTAAAACGCTAATTACATTGTAATATTTTGGGCTAAATATTTTACTTACCGAAAATGTGAAGCCACAGCTGCATCTACATAACTTTGTAAATGAATACGAGTTTTGTGAATTTGGCAGATGGTCTGCACTTTTATCAAATCAAGGTTATAGTGCGTGTCGTAGTTTTTACTTCTATTTTTTCTATTTACAAACCTGCTAAAATTTTGAAATACAATCATTATATTTACTTCAACATCAGGCATGTAATTTAGCTTTTGTTAGCAACCGACCGCTCAATATTTTATTTTACTTTAAATACTTTTTCACGCTATTGCTTTGTTGCGAAAAGCTTGAAATA
>CAZGWS010000145.1:0-8001 GCA_964528805.1 uncultured Lentimicrobiaceae bacterium
TTATAATTATAAAAAGGAAAATTATTGCTTGGGATTGTTAAGTCGGTATTTATGGTAAACATACCGTTTTCATCCAAATAATGGCTGTAATCCATACCAATGGTAAAGGTATTGGTAACGGATGAAGAGCTGCAAGTAATTGTATAAGTATAAGTTCCTTGCCATAAATCAACTACATTGTAAAAATAATATCCGACATCATTCCAATTAAAAGGGATTACGGTTCCATCGGAAAAGGTACAATACATAGTGCATTGGTCGGTACAACATCCTCCTAAGGGATATATAACTATTTGTCCCGACGTGTCATTGGGACAATCCAACTGCGTGATTTGTACTGAATCAATCATATGATAAGGGGTGCCGTTTTCGGGTAAAATGTAATAATTGGTATCGTTAAAGGTGCGAAAGGTAGAAAAAATTCCAGAATTTAAAGGAGCAGTAATTACATCGGGTTCGAAACTGCCTGATATACCGTTAATTCGTCCGAGTTTTGTTCCATCATCTTTTACTCCGTAAATATTACCATCAGGAGCATATTGCAAAAAGGTATGGCCGTAGTTGCCACTATTTGGCAGCATTGAACTTAATGCTCCGTTTATATAATTAAGTTTTCTTATTCCACCGTTCTGACACGAAACAAATAGTTCATGGTCATTAGCTCCATTTACATACGAAAATTCAATACCTCCTACACGTCCAAGATTTAAATCATAAATATATGGCTGATAAGTATCGGTAGAGGTCTCTCTTATAACAATAACCCTGTCAACTGTTCGATTGTATATAGTGTCGAAATAGCCATTTGTCCATGCAATTACATTATATCCATTCTCATCTTTTTTCCATTCAAGATTGTAAGCCTCGAAATCATACTGATTAAGTGATGAATTATCTTCATCAATAATAACATTCTCATTAGAGACACCTGTTGATGTAATTGTCCATCTACGCAAACCGGCTTTGTCATCTCCACTAATAGTGGAATTCCTTAATGTTGAAACAAATAGATATCTTTGATTGTTCACTTCATCGGTAATAGCAAATGAAATGTACCCTTTAGTCTCAATCCCACCTCTAATAGTAATTAGATTTGAATTTTGCGGTACTCCATTAACCATTGTTATTTCATTATAGTCAAAATGAAAATCATTATCTCTTAGAAATTCAAGATTAATACCGGTAACAAAAGTAAAATACTTATCCGTACTTCCGGGTTTTGGTATTACTTGATATTCTGGTACTAAGCTAGGATAGGGTGTGGTTATGTAATTAATATGATCATTACTATTGCCATAATGTATCTCTTTACCAAGAGTATAAAATTGAACATTTTTAAAAATATCATAGCCTCCGGCCGAAAACTCACAATAAGCCAAGTTATTATTGTATAGGCCATTTAATTGGGTGAATTGCAACCCTGTTTGATTAAAAGTTAACAAATAAGGAGAATAAACATCGTTGCCAGTAATAGTACATGGCAGAACCCATTTGCCGTATATTTGAGCGTTAACATTTGTTGTTGTTGCAAATGTTAAAGCGGAAAATATCATTATAAAATAAATATAAATTTTTCTCATTTTCAATAAGTTTTAAGGTAAAATAATAAATTAAAGAAAAATATTTAAAATCCTTTCCCATTTAGTAGTTTTGCAAATTGATAGTAGGCAGCAAAGCTAATTACACCACTCGGGTCAGGAAATTCCTTCTCAGGATTGACCCCCGAGTGGCTTTTTATATAAACTTGTTTTTACCATTTACGTATAACGTTATTTTTATTTTAGTAATAAATGTTGCTTTTTTATTTGTTCCTGCCACAATAAGGTAGAAATAATCATTACACAGGTATTTTATTAAATTTTGTTTTAGTAATGAGAATGTATAAATATATTTTATGTATGGAAAAATAATTGTGTGGGGGGGGTAAACGCCTGTATTACTGTATGATATGCAGAATATAATGCGTTTAGTGCTTTTGTATTTAGTATTGCAGTCATTAGTTTGTTAGTGTGTTTTAATTAGTAATATTGGTTTAGCCCCTTATTAATCGGATTATTTTAATCTCGATTCAAATATACAAATTTTTTTTATTTTTGTTAAAATTTTTATTGATGAAGTTTCCACCACTTAAATTTAGCCTTGTTTTAGTTGTTATCGTCTCCTTAATTATTAATTCATGTGATGAGCCTACAAAAAAAGATGATAAAAACTTTCAACAAAATCTTAGTTCGTTTAACAGTACAATGACAAATCTTGATGATGCATTGAATTTAATGGATAGCATGCAGCAAAAGGTTGATAATATTAAAAGAGCAAGAGATCTTGGGGAAATTAGCGACGATGAAGCGAGTTCTAAACTTGAGCAGGTTAATAACGCCATTGGCAGGAAAATTGCCAAAACATATAATACAGCCCCTTTAGTTGGTATCCCAACATGGGCTGCCAAATTGGGATTATCACAACCAACAAATATGGTATTTGATAAAGATTATAGCCAATCCACATCCGAAAGCAACAAAAGCGAAGGCTTTAACTCAATATTATTGGTTTATCATGGTAATTACAATGTGGCTATAAGACAAGCTGCGATTATTGCAAAAAAAGCTAATATTCCCATGAGCAAAGATTATAAAGATGCGTTGGCTCTTTCTCGTGAATATGATATTGAAACAATAAAGGGTGCTTCGTATATTAATTTTGAATTTGGTTCAAAAAATAATCCCAGATACAGTACTTCAATTACTGTTGATGAAAACGGCACCTTAACTATTAATGTTACTGATACACAGGAGTTTGTTGAAAGACTAAAGGAGTAATATTATCGCTCTTGTAACAGTATGTTATTTTGCGTATGGGGTTAATATGTAAAATAAATATGAATTTGATTAATTCATGTAATTAAAAGACTGCCCTTTGTTGAAAGCTTAAATCCGCAGATATATGATGCGATCTTCACCATTTCGTTATAAACATGCTTGCTAATTTAAGTTAAAAATTAAACTTTAAGAACGTTTAATTTACTATTTTTGCTGCTTTTTAGAGATACTTCTTTAATGGATTATAAAAATTTAATAAGGCTATCATTAAACTATTTTCATTTGGATTTAACAAAAAATCTGGAGTACGACAGGCTTACAAAGTTAATAATGAAAAAGTCTATTGGTAATAACTCCAATTGTTTGGATGTAGGTTGCCACAAGGGTGAGATATTGGATATTATTATAAAGCAAGCTCCCAATGGTAAGCATTTTGGCTTTGAACCTCTTCCGTTTTTATATAACAAACTTCTTGCCAAGTACAAAAACAAGGCTACAATTTTGCCGTTTGCTTTAGCAGATAAAAATGGGATATCAACATTCCAGTATGTAAAAAATGCACCCGCTTATAGCGGAATTAAAAAACGTAGGTATGATATAAGTGAACCTAAAATTGAAGAAATTGAAGTTGAGCTAAAAAAACTTGATGATGTTATACCATCAGATATTAAAATTGATTTTATTAAAATTGATGTTGAAGGTGCTGAATTTGGAGTGCTAAAAGGAGGATTACAGTTAATAAAAAGAGATAAGCCTGTTGTGGTTTTTGAATTTGGTCTGGGAGCAAGCGATTTTTATGGGACAAAACCGGTTGATTTATTTAACTTTTTTACTATTGACGCCGGACTAAAATTATCACTGCTGAGTTCGTATATTAATGGTGGTGCTGTGCTTAACCTTAGTGAATTTACACAGTACTTTAACGAAAATAAAGAATATTATTTTATTGCATATAGTTAGTTGTGTTGAGCAATAAAACTAACAATTTACTTTTTTTGTGCGACATTTACTATTGATGTAAAATTGAAATAATTATTAATAGTTTATTTTTGACCTAACAAAATACGTATCAGATGCAAAATCAACCAATCATAAAACTTATTGATCTTTCTGTTTTTCAAAAAAATAAATTGGTGCTTACCAACGTAACCCTTGATGTGTTGCAGGGTGAGTTTATTTATTTGATTGGGAAGACAGGCAGTGGGAAATCAAGTTTAATGCAAATTTTGTATGCTGATTTACCCATTGAAGAGGGCAATGCAATTGTTTGCGGGTATAACCTAAGAACTTTAAAGCGTAAAACACTCCCATTCTTAAGACGAAAATTAGGTATTGTTTTTCAAGATTTTCAATTACTTGATGATAGAAATGTAAAGCAAAATCTTGAATTTGTACTAAAAGCTACCGGCTGGAATGATAAAAATCAAATTAATAACAGGATACTGAGTGTACTTGATGAAGTTGAACTTATTGAAAAACTCAATGTTATGCCTCATCAACTTTCCGGTGGCGAGCAGCAGCGAATTGCTATTGCGAGAGCTTTGCTTAACGAACCTGATGTTGTGCTGGCTGATGAACCAACAGGCAACTTGGATCCTGAGACATCAAATGGAATAATGAAAATTTTATTTAAAATAAGCGAGCTGGGTAAGACTGTAATTATGGCAACACATAATTATAATTTAATTAATAAGTTTCCGGGTAGGATAATTAAATGCGAAGAGGGAACCTTGGTTGACTAGTATTTCTGGGGGGATATTAATTAGTATGTACGCCTGATTAGTGTTACCGCCCGGTTATTAAATCAATAATTAATTTCACGTTATTGCTATTACTGTAGCCTTTATTCAAACTCACTTTTCTATTTTCAATAATTTTTGTATTAAACTCTTTCTTAAATAGTATCCTAATCCTGCGCTTTATGGTTTCGTAATTGTTTGCAATCTCGCAAAGTTCGTCTAAATTGCTGCCACTAAGCATTTTATCGTTAACTAATACAAATCTGCCATTGTACAGGTTATTTAGTAACTTAAGTTTTAGTCCTGTTTTTTGCGCAGTAATTGAAACGTTAACATGGGCATTTTCTATTAGGTTTTGTAGTGTTTCATCATCAGGATTTGCAATAAGCTCAACGTTATTTTCGATTGCAATGCGATTTCTAAGTTGCTTGTTAGGATTAAGGCCAGCAATTTTGAATGGTATATCCAAGTTGCTAAATACTTCATCTAATAAAAAATTTACAGCATTAACATTTTCGGCAACTGATAAATTTCCATGATATAGTACATAATCGCCTTTACCTAATTTGCTTTTTATTATATCAAAAGGGTGAAATGCCGGAACATGAATTACATTTTTAAATTCTTTAGCAAAATGTTGTCTGTCATTTTCTGATATTGCCAATACTTTATCTGCTTTCTCTAATATTTTCTCATAACTTTTTAGCTTAGCAGCTTCACTAAAAAAGTAGTATTTCTTAAAAATATTCTTTTCAGCTTTACCGAGATTATAATAATATTCATGCTCAATATTATGCGCACGAATAAGTCGCTTTCGGTTTGCTAATCGTGGCTCGTCAAGTAATGCAGATGTGTGGATGCCCTCCATTAATATGGGATAGTCATTTTTAAGAAGATTGATGACAAGTTGCTCTGAAATCCGAGTACTAACTATATACGGAATACTTTTAAAAAGATGTTTTTTACTTATATCGCGCTTGTAATATGTAACTTCATAAAAAGTGTCTTTCATAATTTTATAATGCTCTCTACCGTACTGAAAACAGTGCATATGAACTTTAATACCACTATCAGTAAGGGCTTTAGCTTTAAAAAAAACATCAATAACACCTCCGTAGTTTGCCGGATATGGTATGTCAAAAGAAATTATGTGTAAATGTATATCAGACATATTTTAGGTAGATCTCTTTAAGTACTTTTTCTTCGTTTTCCCACGTTAACTCGTTGGCAGCAAATTTACAGTTTTTTTTCCAACTTCTCATTTGCTTTTCATTACCAAGCATCTTATTTATCTTCTCTGCAATGTTAGTTGGTTGATGATTATTTATCATATCACCTACATCATATTTTCTTATAATTTTCTCAATTTCCGGTAGTTGCGACGATAGGACAGGAATGCCTGCTTGGATATAGTCAAATAGTTTATTGGGTAAACTAAATTTGTAATTCAAATTTGTTGACTTATCAAGAGTTAGTCCTAAATCTGCAGCAGCGGTGTATTGCATAAGCTTTTGATATGGTATTCGTGGTATAAAAATAACCTTGTTTTGCAGATGGTAATCATCTACCATTATTTTTAGTTTGCCAATTACATCACCTCCACCAACTATCAATAATACGGCATCATTCACAAATTGCATTGCTTCCACAAGTTCTTCTGAGCCGCGATGCATATTTATTCCCGACCCTTGTAATATTAATATATGTTTGTCGCTAGGTAAACCCAATGTCTCTTTGGAGACTTTTTTAAATTCTCGGTGCTTGCGTGGAATATTTCTGACAACATGTGGTCGGATGCCATAGTCAGCTTCAAACAAATCGGCTATTGAGTCGTTAACAGTTATAATATCAGTTTGTTTAGGGAAGAGTTTCCTTTCAATAAACTTCCAAACTGCTTGAATATGCTTACGACTTACTAGCTCCGGAACCTCAGTAAAATATTCGTGGCTATCGTAAATTAAGGGCGTACCTACTATTTTTTTTACAAGATAGTTCGGCAGTAATGTATCCAAATCATTGGAAATAAGCATATCAGCTTTTTTGAAAATAAGATATAGAAATAGCCTAATATTATACTCGGCATAAAAAAGAGCACCTTTTTCAAACAATAATTTCATCCGATGCATATTGTAATTTCTACTAACAAGTACCGGACTTTTGCGCATTTTTCTGCCAACAAGAAGTACATCACAGTTTAAGGAGATTAGTGTTTCACATACTTTATTCACACGCTGATCCGTTACTAAATCGTTAATTACAGAAACAATTACTCTACTACGCAATTTCTTATTTTTGTGATAAAAATACTAACTTTAGGTAAATAACATACTATTTTTAATTTTATTGCTTCTTTATACTATCTTTGAAATGTTATGAAGATTAGTAAAAATATGAGCCTGATGCAATTTAATACCTTTGGTATAAATGCGTTAGCAAGTATGCTTGTGAATATTAATGCGGTTAGTGATTTGCATAACTTATTTATTGATGGGATTTTAACAAATAATAAGAGTCTCGTTTTAAGTGAAGGTAGCAATGTGTTGTTTGTTAATAATTTTGATGGGTTGGTTCTTGTTAATCAAATTCTTGGTAAAAGAGTTATTAATGATGATGATAAAAATATTTTTCTCTGCGTTTCATCAGGAGAATCATGGTCGGATTTAGTTGAATATACCGTTACTAATAATTGGGGAGGTATTGAAAATATGATTGGCATACCCGGAAAAGTTGGAGCTGCTCCGATTCAAAATATTGGTGCTTATGGTGCCGAACTCAAAGATGTTATGGTGAGCCTGAAGGCATTTGATATGCATACTGGAAGTATTGTTAAGTTCACTAATTCAGAGTGTGAATTTGGATATAGGAAGAGTATCTTTAAAACTATTTATAAAAATAGATACTTTATAACAAGTGTATTACTTAAGTTGTCAAAAGTGCCAAAAGTTAACTTAACTTATAAGCCTCTATCAGATGCATTTTCTGTAGATATCAGGAATAAAGTTTCAATAGTAGATGTAAGTAGGAAAGTGTCTGAAATAAGAAATTCCAAAATCCCTAACCCCGGTTTACTTAAAAATGCCGGCAGTTTCTTTAAAAATCCTCTTGTCAAAAATAAAAAGCTAAAAGAATTACTAATAAACAATCCGTCGATTCCGTCATATGCGATAAGTAGAGATAATAATAAATTGCCGGCAGCTTGGCTTATTGAGCAATGTGGCTGGAAAGGTAAGAGAATAGGAAATGTGGGAACATATGAAAAACAACCTCTTATTATCATTAATTACGGCAATGCCACCGGTAATCAAATTTTTGATTTTGCCCACCTTATACAAAATAGTGTATTTGAAAAGTTTGGAGTTAATCTTGAAATGGAGGTCAATGTACTTTGATGTTATCGTATTAGTGTTACTGTTCCATTCGTTTGGGTGTTGCCATCGCCATTGTCG
>CAZGWS010000146.1:0-1116 GCA_964528805.1 uncultured Lentimicrobiaceae bacterium
GCCTTTCCGCCTAAAATACGGTATATATCAGACTTTCTCAGCAGACCCTATGTAATTTACTGTTATAATTTCATTTTGTTATTTTTTTACTAAAGTGCATTTATGGTAATACATCTGCTTCGTAGATAGGGCTTTGAAATAGATCACTATGTCGTCAGGTTTAGACGCCTCACATCTGCATCAAACTAAAAGCATGAATTATTCTGGTTAGAACTTGCATTTAGAAAATAAATTATTTTTTTTATGTTTGACAAAGAAAATTATTACATAGCCGTAGCGGATTTAAAGTACTACAATATCTTATAGCGACTTAATATAATAATTACGTAATTACATCTACAGAATATATCCAACTCCAAATGTAACTGTTAAATAATTTATTTTTTGGTTAAACGATTTTGAATAAGCTTTACTCTCCCAGTCCCAACCGGTTAAGTGATCAAATTTTAACGACGATCCAACATAGTCGCCATACAACAGTAGATAATACGATCCTATTCTATATTTAAATCCTGTTCCTAGGATATAAGCAAAGCCATTGGCTCTTGATCTTTCAACATAATACTCACCTTTAACACTCGGGTTATCTATTTTTGTTGTTCTGATAACTACTTTTGGCGAATACGACCCAAAATATCCGGCTAAGGCTCTAAAATCCCACGAAAGTTTATCAGTAAAAGGAAATCTTAAATAAGGACCCAAAAATATCCCCCCGCTACTCCAGTTTTCGGTACTCTCAACACTAACGCCGTATGCAGGATGGGCAGCCTCAAGTTGATTCTTATAAACCATATTATCCAAACTGTTACTGCTAAAGTTAACAATAAGCTGCATACCAAAATTATGTACAAATCGATACACATAATCAAACGATAAAGCTACCCCTGTTTTTGCATACCCTGATGTTGAATCGTTCAATACTGCCTTTTTAAAATCACCTAAAGGAAAAGAGGGACCCGCTGATAAGGCAATATACTGACGTCCTGTACTTTGCCCGAATGAGAGCTGAGTAATAAAAAATAATATGACTAATATCTTTTTCATAAGTCTATGTTAAGTGTCTCATATAATTGTGCTTCTAAGAAAATTCTAACTTTTAAAGTAACCTCAAAGAAA
>CAZGWS010000146.1:1216-7982 GCA_964528805.1 uncultured Lentimicrobiaceae bacterium
CGTGCATATATCAGTCAAGTTCGTGGACAACCAAACCCGATCTCAATTTTGGTTCAAACCAAGTGGTTTTCGGAGGCATGATTTTACCACTATCTGCAATGTTAATTAGCTGTTCCATGCTAACAGGATAAATAGCAAATGCTACTTTCATCTCGCCACCATCAACTCTACGCTTAAGTTCATCCAACCCTCGTATTCCGCCTACAAAGTCAATTCGTTTTGATTTACGTAAATCGGCAATATCCAGCAAAGGTGTGAGTACTTCATTTGTGAGTATGGTTACGTCAAGAACGGCTATGGGGTCGTTATCGTCATAAGTATTTCTTTTGGCTGTAAGAGAATACCAAAGCCCACTTAGATACATGGAAAAATTATGTAGTGATGTAGGTTTATAAACTTCAGTACCTCTATCTTCAACATTAAAATTATCAGTAAGTTTTTCAATAAATTCAGCGTCAGTATAGCCATTAAGATCCTTTACCACACGGTTATAATCAATAATAGTTAACTGATTATCAGGAAAATGAACAGCTAAGAAAAAATTATATTCCTCGTTACCGGTATGGTTAGGGTTATTTGCTTTCTTTTCGTTTCCAACCAAAGCAGCAGCAGCCGTACGATGATGACCATCAGCAACATATGTAGATGGTAATTCTTTAAAAAGCTCAATAATTTTATTGATTTTTGATTTGTCGTGCAATACCCAAAAGTTATGTTCTACACCGTCGGAGGCAACAAAATCATAATCAGCTTTATTATTGTTTACATAATCTGCAACTATGTCATCGATCTCAGCAACCGAATGATACGAAAAGAAAACAGGTTCCATGTTTGCGTTTGTAATGCGTACATGTTTCATCCTATCCTCCTCTTTATCATGACGGGTCAACTCGTGTTTTTTTATTATATTATTCATATAATCTTCAATACTGGCGCAACCAACAATTCCGTATTGCGTTTTACCAAACATTGTTTGAGCATATATGTATAGGTATTCCTTATCGTCCTGAATCAACCATCTGTTTGCCTTAAACTTCTCAAAATTTTCTTTAGCTTTTTCATATACTTCAGTACTGTAAAGATTTACATTTTCAGCCAAATCTATTTCGGGTTTAATGATGTGCAGTAGCGAATATTTATTTCCATCAGCTTCCTTTCTAGCTTCTGTTGAATTAAGAACATCGTAGGGGCGTGATGCCAGTTCTTTAACTATATTTTGCGGAGGGCGATATCCCTTAAAAGCTTTTAGTATTGCCATTTATTGATCCTTATTAGTATTTCCATCTATAAAATTCCGTCTATCATCATGTTCACTCGTTTCGTTATATTTATTACTTAACAAAGACGATACACCACCATCGGTTCCATTATAATGATAAACCGTATTTCCATTATTATTATTATTATTACCGTTAGTCATACTGCTGGAACGCTGAAGTGATGAAATTAATGCGCCAACCATTTTAGTCATTTCCATGAGCTGTCTTCTCGACTCATCTTCCTGTGTATCAGTAATATTACCCTGATTAACAGCGAGAGTAGTATATACAACACATTCTCTTATAGCACTTTTAGCCATTTTCAAGTTATAAATAAACTGACTTTTATTTCTTGCAGAACCCTCGGCGATAAAAAAAGCAATATTTCTTGCCGAATTGCTGAAGCGTAAAACAAATTGAGACTTATCGTTCTCCGGAAAAAGTGTTGTAACATCGTTAAGCCAATTTATATATGCTAACGATTTATGGTATATTCTCAAATCTTCAAATCTGAAAAATGTAACAGTTCTTTCCGGCTTTTCCTTTTGGTTATACATATTGTTAGGTAATTATTTATTATTGTAATGTTAGTTAACTTTAAAGGTAGTATCACCTTTATTTATGAAATTAATTATTTGATTTGCCGCAGCTTTACCTGCGTTAATGTTTGCTTCTGAGGTTTGTGCTCCCATCTTTTTAGGTGTAAAAAAGTACCGATTTGGGTATTTCTCTATGAGTACGTCTTTGTTATCAGGAGCAACATCTGCTATGTAGTTGAAATTAGTTTTATCGTTAAATATTTTTATTAAGTCATCTTCGTCGATAACTTCTTTACGAGCAGTATTTATTAGTACTGCATTGTTCTTCATTACTGATAGGAGCTTATAATTTATTGATTTTATTGTATTTTTATTTGCAGGAATATGCAAGCTTACATAATCGCATATACGGTACATCTCCTCTACGGTATCCATAACCGTAACAGCATCGTTTTCAATAGTTTTCTTACTTACAAAAGGATCGTAAGCAAAGACTTCCATGCCAAATCCTTTAGCAATTTTCGCAACGAGCTTACCAACATTTCCGTATGCATGTATTCCTATTTTCTTACAACGCAGTTCAGTGCCGGCAGTACCGTTAAAATGGTTACGTGCCTGATAAACTATCATACCTAATACAAGCTCGGCAACAGCATTTGAGTTTTGTCCGGGGGTATTCATCACAACTACATCATGTTGTGATGCAGCAGACAGATTAACATTATCAAACCCTGCTCCTGCCCTAACAACAATCTTTAAATTTGCAGCAGCATTTATAACCTCGGGTGTAATTTTATCACTTCTCACAATCATTGCATCTACGTTAGTAACGGCATCAATAAGCTCATCCTGTCCGTTGTATTTTTCAAGAAATTCACATTCGTATCCTACCTCAGAAAAAATACCTTTTATTTGTTCAACCGCAGCTCCTGCAAAGGGCTTAACAGTTGCAACCAATACTTTTGTCATAATAGTATTATTTAGTTTCTTGCAACAAGTCATCGGATAACTTGAGTGCAAATTTTATTTTTAACATATTGAAGTAGCCATCCGACAACTACCTATGTAATCTTATTTATTTTGTAATTCAAAGTCTTGCATTATGTTAACTAAAGCTTCAACACTTTCGATGGGGAGTGCATTATAAGTAGAAGCACGGAAACCGCCAACGGAACGATGTCCTTTTATACCAACCATACCCTTTGAAGTTGCATATTCCAGAAATTCTTTTTCTTTGTCTTCATTTCCTTCTGTCATTACAAAACAAATGTTCATCAACGACTGATCATCTTCATTTTGGATTGTTGGTTTAAAAAAGATATTACGCTTGATTTCATCATAAAGTAAACCGGCTTTTTTAATATTTATCTTATAAATTTCTTCAACACCACCTTTGTCTTTCAGCCACTTAAGAGTTTGCAATGCCGAAAAAATTGGGAGTACCGGTGGCGTATTAAACATACTTCCCTTATCAATATGAGTTTGATAATTCATCATTGTGGGGATGTGGTGAGAAGTTTTTCCTAAAATATCGTTACGGATAATTACAAATGTAAGACCGGCGGGGGCAAGATTCTTTTGTGCACCTCCGTATATGATTGCATACTTGCTAATATCTCGTGGGCGACTAAAAATATCAGACGACATATCGGCAACCAAGGGTACAGGTGAGTCAATATCATATTTTATTTCTGTACCATAAATAGTGTTATTGGTTGTTACATGAAAATAATCGGCATCTTTAGGGATTGTATAACCCACCGGGATATACGAAAAGTTCTTGTCGTCAGACGATGCAACAACATCAACTTCGCCAAACATTTGAGCTTCCTTGATGGCTTTTTTTGACCAGGCACCGGTATTCATATATGCAGCCTTATTTACAAATAAGTTAAATGGAATCATTGCAAATTGTGTGCTGGCACCTCCACCAAGGAATAAGACCGAGTAATTATCAGGAATATGCAGAAGATCTTTGAATAATGCCGTTGCCTCTTCAACCACGGCAACAAATTCTTTACTACGATGACTTATCTCAAGTATAGACAGACCTGTTCCATAAAAATTTACAATAGCTTCAATGGTTTTATCTATTGTAAACTGTGGAAGAATTGAGGGACCGGCATAAAAATTATATTTTTTCATTGCATTTGTTTTTAATATTAAACGAATGGCAAATATAAAATTTATTAGAGGTTTATCACACAAAAAGTACTTAGAATAATTCTAATTACCAAAGTTTAACTATTTTGATACAACATTGTGTACATTAAAATACATTGTATAGTTGCCATTTTTAATATCGCTTTTAATAGCACCAATAGTTTTAGACGAGAGGACTTTCTTAACTTCCTGTTTAACAGGCTGATAATCGTGATGTATAGGACAGGGATTTTCGTCATTACAAGCATGTAAGCCAAGTCCACATTTATTAAAAAAATCAAGTCCTTCCAATATCTCAACAATATCGAGTATTGATTTTTTTAAGGTACTTTCGTTGATTAAAAATCCTCCTTTGGGTCCTTTAACAGAAATAACAAGACCATTTTTAGCCAGCTTTTGTAATATTTTTCCCAAAAATGCTTCCGGAAAGTTAAGTTCGTGAGCAAGATTTGCAGCTCCGATTAATTTGCCGGAAGTATCATTAACGGCTAAAAATATAATAGCCCTAATAGCATATTCTGTTGTTTTAGAAAACATTAGCCATTTATAGCTATGTTCCCTGCTTCTGTAATCATATCTGGATTCCACTCCGGCTCCCAAACGAGTTCAATCTCCACATCCATTGACGGATAAACATCCTTAACAACAACCTCCATATTTTGCATTATTGTATCACCCAACGGGCATCCTCTGGTTGACAATGTAGTTACAATATGAATACGATTGCTTTGCTTATTATAATGTACTTCATAAATGAGCCCCAAATCAACTACATTTACACCGATTTCAGGATCAATAACTGTTTTTATCAACTCAAGAATTTTTTCTTCTTCTGTAGTTAAACTATCTAAATTCATTTGTCTATTTTTTTACTTTGTGAAATATTATTTTAAAAACATTGTAATTGTAAAGAGCAGCTGTAACAATCATCAATACAGCTCCAAATCTTATTACATATATCAGGTTTAGCAAAATACCTACCACAAGCAGTATTATCCCCGACAAAAATGTATATAAGTGATAATGTGCGATTTTATCTGAGTACAGTTCCTGTGGCAACGGCACTTTAGTTTTACCAACTTTTGATTGATATTTTTGCAACCAAATAATAAAAGGCAGTGTTTTGTATGTTTGTCCCAGCACCAATGCACTTAAAAAACCCAAAACTATCAATACTCCATATGCAATCTCAATACGAGCCTGAAAGCCACCTGATCCATATGGATTTACCAGTGCAATAACACCCGCCACCAAGCTTAATCCTAACAAGATAAATGCTGTTGCCGACAACTTCATACCTACGTCAAGTTTTTTACGGATTCGTTTGGTAAAAGCCACGTATATAAATCGTAAAAACATTAGTATGCCTACAAAAATAAGCAACGCAGATACCAGTATAAACCATGTACCAATTGAAAAATAAAATCCTACGGATAGCATAATAAGTCCTACATTTATAAAAAAATACGCATACTTTAATAATTTTATCGGTAACTTATGTACTATTAAGAACATCGGCATTAGCTTACTCGCTACGCCAATAACGAGCATCAGAAACCACCCGACAAAGCCAATATGTGCATGTAATTTTAGCAACTGAATATGCGACACCGGAATAAAATGAAATGCAAAATTCAGCACTAATAGTATTCCAAACGTTACTGTTATCAGCAGCCATATAATTGCTGTTACAATAAATGTATTTTCTATATTTTTACGATTAGATTTGGCAGAACTCATAAGGGTATTGACACTAAAAAGTATAACAGCAATAATTACAAGACAGCCACCTGTTTCCAACCCTACACTTCGCCCAAAATTAAAAGTCCAAAATGAAACTGATAAGGTAATAAGTCCAACACCGAAAAAGAAAAAAGATATTATAGCCAATTTTTCGCTAAATAGTTTTACCTCCATCACCACAGGTATCAGCTGGTATAGTGCCCCAAAAATAATCATCGTAATCCAGCCCAATACCAACAGATGCGTTAGAGTTAATAATTTAGGGCTAAGAAAAAACTTAGATAAATCGGGTGTCGCAACAAACAATACCACAGTAGCAACCAAAAAAGACAATGCTCCGAATGCAAAGTATGGTAATATTACTTTTGGTGATGGTGCGTTTTTAGTACTTAAACCTGCTTGCATTATTTAAAAATTATAAGTTTAAGATTATTCTCATCTATTTTTTTATGAACATAATTGTACCCGCGGTCGGTTAACTCAGGCAATAAATATTGGGGCAACTTTTTATGATGAACATATAATGCATTAGTATTATCAATACTTTCAACTTCTTCAAGAATGGTAACCATTGGCATTGGCATTTCGAGATCTTTCACATCAATTTCGCACATTTTACCGGCAAATTTTTCTTCAACCTGCTCAAAGCTAAGATTATTTGAATTTGTATTGTTTTTAGTATCAGGTGAAGCTTTATCTGCATCGGTAACCTTTTTTAAAAAAGTATGCACAATACCATTTTCAGGACGCTCAACCTCATATTCATACCCTTTTGTTTTTAGGATATTTAATAATGGTACAGGCTCAAATGTATTGATTATCAATAAAGTACTACTATCATCGATTTCTTGTAACTTTGCCATTATAGCCTTAAAAGGATCAACTCCCCCATCAAGGATTGGACGTACATCAAATTCTACTATATTTTTTCTTTCCATTTTATTATTTTTTTATAATATCAAATTATGACGCAAAGATACACTTTTTTTAATAAAAGACAGTAAGGTCTTTTATTATTAATTAAATAATAATTCGTAGTTTACTTTATCAGATTAATATATG
>CAZGWS010000147.1:0-7951 GCA_964528805.1 uncultured Lentimicrobiaceae bacterium
ACCTGTTTTTTAAGTTCTTTTACTTCTCTTGTAAGTGCGTCCTTTTCCTTGTTGGACTCAGGTACTTCGGAGCTTATGTAGTTAACAAATTTCCATATTTCACTTACCTCATCAATTTTTATTTCGTAAGGTAAAAAGAGCGGATTGAGTGAATGAAGCATTAATTTGCCGCTATTTTCTATCATATTTTCAATAACTTTAAATACCATTCCGTCGTTACGGGTAACAATAATGTATGCGTGATGATTACGTAGTGTATTCCAGTCTTGAACAAACTCACCTGTAACATATGATGCATCAGGAATGGGAAGCATTGAGTCGCCACTAATTTGAAAGCTTCTATATTTTTTTTGCTTTGATAAAAATGGTAATTTGAATGTTGGCAGTATTCTAATATACTCAGGGTCAGCATATCCGGCTGCATATCCGGCTTTTGCCTTTTCGTTAACTAACTCTATATTTTCCTCATTATTACTATCAACTGTTGTTGCCAATACTCTTAGGTTACTTCCTTTTATATATATGTCGTAACCTTTTTCGAGTTGCGATAACTGACTCTCCGATAGAGATCCCAAATCAACTTTTATTAACGTGTCAATAGCAACTCCAAAGTAATCCGAAAACAGCATTAACGTGCTAAAGTTTGGCGTTCCAATACTATTCTCATACCCACTTAATGTTGTTCGCTTTATCTCCAAAGTATGTGCTACATCACCCTGGGTGCGACCTTTCCTCTTTCTTAATATTTTAATGTTATTGTTAAAATGCATATTTTTAATTTTATAGGTTTTCTCAATATTTATGCTTCATGTACTCTTAAATCTAAAATATTTTATAATCCTTATAATCAGATAGTTGTATCTTGTAAAAATAGAGGCTGCGTCTTGCTAAAAAATAACAAGATACCTTATCACAAAATAAGAGCTTAACCAAGTGTTGTTATGTATAATAAATGACTATATTGTAATCGTAAAAATGCTTATATAATAAGCAAAAATAATATAAATATTCTAATTGTCAAGTATTCTGTCAAATAATTTATCAAATACTCCAATAGGCTGCTATAGCGGACAAAGTAATCGTACAATAGTTCATCTTGATTTGGATACTTTTTTTGTGTCGGTTGAGCGGTTGATAAATTCCTCGTTAGAATCTAAACCTGTTATAGTAGGTGGGATGTCTGACAGAGGAGTGGTGTCGAGTTGCAGCTATGAGGCACGGCTGTTTGGTGTACATTCAGGCATGCCAATGCGTATGGCTAAGCATTTGTGTGGTGATGCTATATTTATTCGAGGTGATATGCAGGAATACAGCAAGCAATCGAAGTTAGTTACTGATATAATTTCGGAAAGTGCACCTGTTTACGAAAAGGCCTCAATTGATGAGCATTATATTGATATAACCGGTATGGATAGGTTTTTTGGTAGCTTAAAATGGAGTCATGAACTACGTGAGCGCATAATTAAAAATACAGGACTTCCTATTTCATTTGGGCTTTCCACTAACAAAACAGTATCAAAAATAGCTACCGGTGAGGCAAAGCCAAATGGTGAATTACACATACCCTATAATAATATAAAGCCATTTATGTTTCCGTTATCTATACGTAAGATACCAATGATTGGGGAAAAAAGTTACCGTCTTTTACGTTCGATGGGGGTTTCCACAATTCGTACACTAAGTATGATACCACCCGAAATGATAGTGCAAGTAATGGGTAAAAATGGTATTGTAGTCTGGAAAAAAGCTAATGGCATTGATAACACTCCGGTAATACAATATTCAGAGCGTAAGTCGATTAGTACTGAACACACCTTTGATAAAGATACTATTGATATAATAATGTTAAAAAATTTACTTATTTCTATGATAGAAAAAATTGCCTTTGAATTGAGGAAAAAGCAAAAGTTAACAGGCTGCGTTACTGTTAAAATACGCTATTCTAACTTTGATACACATACGCTGCAAAAGCACCTCAGCTACACCTCATTCGATCATGTTCTAATACAAATTGCCCTTGAACTTTTTGAGCGATTATATACACGGCGGATGCTTATAAGGCTTATTGGAGTGCGGTTTAGTCATTTAGTTGGCGGTAACCAACAACTTGATATGTTTGATGATAAACCTGAAATGGTAAACTTGTATCAGGCAATGGATAACATACGAATGAAGTACGGTAAAAGGGCTGTTGTGAGAGCTATTGGGATAAAAAAAATATAAATGTAGTTAATCGTGAAAATATTTTTAAAAGTAAAAACATAAGAAATTATAACTTCTCTTTTATTGGGATGATTGATTAATTCTTTAATAACACCTGAATATCAATATATTATAAATAATTTTCCAAATATATGGGGTAAGATAGATCGAGTATTTTATAAATCTTTTTTTGTAAGTAAAGTCAGATTTTTTACAATTGTTAAATAAAAGTTAATTAAATGTTAATTATTTGTTAAATAAATCAAAAAAGTTTAATATCTTCGCATTTTAATTAGCTGTTAATTAAATCACAGCTATACGCTAATTAATAACAATGTTTAACAAATCTTATAAAAAATCAAATTAAGGAGGAATTAGAGTTATGAAAAGAAAACTTACTATTTTATTCGTTTTTGGACTATCGCTATTGTATAGCGATGCAGTCTTTTCTCAAATCAACTGCTTTGTGTGCCATTCAGAGAACTACAATACGTGGGAACTAACAGTACATGGTAATTCTCAACAAAATGCTCCTGAGTTGGCAGGCGACGTTGGACATTCTCCAGCAGAGCAAATTGCCGATGAGGATTGTATTTCGTGCCATGGACCAAGGGCTGTACGCGCTAATGGTGGCATGACCGAAGCTGAGGCTTTAGGCTATTTTTACACTACTGCTACCGATAGTGGTACAGCAGGGGGAGTACATTATGATGTGGGGGATTTTTATCCCGGTACGGTAAACCAACATGAATCTGAATGGCCAAACATTAACTGTCAAACATGCCATAACTATGATACTACAGCAGTTACGATGGATAATTTGAATCTTGCTTTATTCGATTCACATTATGTTGATCCTGTAACAGGCGAACAGGGAATTGAAACACCTGTTTATTTTCCACATGAATTATGCGGACAGTGTCATGGTAGCTTAAATATTAACAATCAAGGTACTACAAGCGGTTTTGAAGGTGGCTTTTACGAATGGCAGATATGGGCTGCACAAAACCCCTCAACCGCAGGTGACTGGATTGGAACTAACCACTTACTTACTGACGGATGGAAATTTAGTAAACATAGCAACACACAGTTTGATGTAGCAGGTGAACTTAGCGAAGAGCGTGTTGGCGAGACTCCCGATGAGGTTATTAATGGCGAAGATCCTGAGGATTGTATTGCATGCCACGCTCCATACGCTGTTACTGCTAACGGTGGAATGACAGAAGCAGAAACTTTGGACTTTTTCTTCACCACAACAGATGGTGTATTTACAGCTAATACAGTTGCGAAGAATACTGATAAATGGCCTAGCGATGGCTGTGTAACATGTCATGATCCTCACACTAATGAACTCGCTATTTACAACTCAACCACCAAAACACATGTTCCTATGGCAAGTTCCGATGAGCTTTGCGGACAGTGCCACGGTACTTTACGCTTCCCGGATACTGATCATCATACTTATGACCTTATGCAAGGTACCGGTGGAATTGGCGTACCTGACCAACAAACTATGCCGGGTATAAGTTGTGTTGAGTGCCACATGGCTGTGGATCATACCACTTGGCCGGGCGAACACCACTTTAATGAATATATGACTCACGGACACACATGGCAAGTAATTGTTAATGGTGGAGATAAGAGTCATCATCCTGAAAATCATCCTGAATGGACAGGCTGGAGCATGGGTGCAATTGCAGGAGATATGGCCGATCATGGCGATGGTGCCGGTAACGGAGATGCTCCACATGTAGCTTCATGTACAGCTTGCCATAGTACTATGGATGCTGATAGTGTTAGGTCAATTGTGGAAACTATGCAGCAAGAATTCGCTACATTAGATGCTACCGCCAATGTTAAAATTGCCGCAGCAACTGATAGCTTACAAGGAAGTACAGATTCGGTTGCAATACATATGTTGCAAAATGCTCAATTTAACCTTGCTTATGTAGAAGGTGATGAAAGTGCCGGAGTTCATAATCATAAATATACTACTTCATTGTTGAATAATGTAATTAGTATTTCAGACCAAATTATTTCGGGTGTTGAAATAATAGAAGCAAATTCAAATGACTTTGTTTTACATCAAAACTTTCCAAACCCATTTAATAATTCTACTCAAATTCAGTTTAAATTACCTAAGGCTGTAAATGTTACAATAGAAATATTTAATCTAAATGGTCAGAAAATAAAATCTGTACTGAATAATAAACATGAGACAGTAGGTACACATTCAATTGAATTTAATGCCACAGGTTTACCAAGTGGAATATATTATTGCAGCATGAGAGCCGGAAATTCACTAAAAGCTATCAAAATGTATATCCTACATTAAGCAGTAATTAATTTATCAAATATTCGCACCTCCCAAAAGTTTATTTTGGGAGGTGCTTCTGTTAAGGCAATTTTGAGATGACAACAACAGTAAAACTTGATTATCTTGTTGCGTATGTCAAAAAATACGATTTGTAACAAAAAAGAGAAGTAAGCTATTCAGCAAGTTTTTTATAATATGCCTCCCTTTTTTTGTCGCTTAGCCTTCCATAAATTCTACTTAAGTAATTTGCATTTTCAGAAGTGGGTTCAACAGCATAAAGCTTTTTAAAATACGTAAGTGATTTTTTAAAGTTAGCAGTTACCGTTTCTAAAGATTTCAATAAAATACGATATTGCTTGTTTGTTTTATGATTCTCATATGCTTTTATCTCATCATGATACATATCTTCAGCCTTTCGGTAATACTTCTTACCAAGCCAATTTAGTGCAACAATATTTTTATCATCAAAACCTAATAGCTGCTTCGCAACATTATCGCATGTATCAGTATTATTTAATTTCTTATTAATGTTAAAATAAGTTTCAAGTAAATTAGTATCATGCGTGTTGTTATTTTTAACTTCCGCCCATAAAGAAAGTGCTTTATCAAGATTATCGCTTTCTTCATAAGTGTAAAATAGGCGTGTTTTTACAGCATTAATTTTATCTCCTTGCGGATATTTCTCTAAATAATTTGCTAATGCATCAATTTCTAATGATAAATTATCAATCTGTTTGTAAGCAGATGCAAGGTAGTAGTATGTATTTTTATTGACGAATTCTGTATTTGTTGCTTTTTTTAGATAGTCGATAGCCTCATTAGCTTTTCCTTCTTTTAGAGCTGATATGCCCGCTTTTGTGTAAACCGCACAAGCTTGTTGATTATTATTAACCTCGTATGTGCTTATTATTTTGTTGAATGCCGATAGTGCATTGGCATAATCGCCTGATTGATAATACGAATCAGCTGTAGCTTTTTGTTGAGTCAACTGTTTGCCGGTTCCACATCCCCACAGTAAAAAAAATACTGTCATCGTTGTTAATGAAAAAATATATCTCATCTTTGTAAATTAATTTTAATTTTTTATTCTGTATTTTTAAAGCGGCAAAAGTAATATATAATTCTTGCAATTTTTATCAGTTAAAAGGGGTTTACTGTGCAACTTTATCATTTGTTTAATAAGTATATTTAAAGATATTAAGCTAAAAGATTTTTTTTGTAAAATTAAGATGCAACTAATTTAGAAGTTGAAAAGTCATTAATAATATTATTTTTGCACAAATTTTAATTATTTATGGATTTAAGTAAAATATTATCTATTTCCGGCAAACCCGGTTTATACCTTATGGTTGGAGAAGCGAAAAATAACTTAATTGTTGAATCGCTTATTGATGGAAAAAAAACACCATCATTTGCTCATGACAGAGTGAGTACCCTTAAAGAAATAAGTATTTATACTGATAGTGAGGATGTTGCTTTGGAAAAAGTGTTTAAAAGCATATTTGATTATACTGATGGTAAGCCCGTTGACAATCCTAAGAAAATGCTTAGCGACGACATTAAGAAAACATTTGCAGAGATAGTACCTGATTATGATCGTGCTGCTGTTTATGTATCTGACATAAAAAAAGTGTTTTCATGGTTTAACTTACTTTTACAAAAAGAATTACTTACTTTTGATGAAGAAGAAATTCTAAATGAGCCCTCTGATAAGCCAAAAGAAGAAATAGCTGCAGAACAGGAAAACGCCGAAAAAAAATAGATGAAACGTATTCAGGATTTTAAAGTTATGAATTATCAGGTGTTTAACTCTGATAATTATATACTTACCCTGATTGCTGATGAATACATTGAAAGTGTTAGCCCCGGCAACTTTGCTGAGATTAAAATACCGGATGTTTGTGATATTTTTTTAAGAAGACCTATCTCAATTTTCTCCGTAAATAGTAATCAAAATACAATTAGTTTTTATATAAAAGCTATAGGTAAAGGCACTCATAAGTTAGGAAATCTTACTGTCGGTACAAATGTAAATATTGTTTATCCTTTGGGAAATTCATTTAGCGTATTAAATCAAAAAAATGTTTTAATTGTTGGTGGTGGTTCAGGAATAGCACCGTTTATGATGCTTGCCAAAAGACTTAAAAACATAAATACTCACATTACTTTTTTAATTGGTGCTCGTTCAAAAAGTGATGTTTTGTTAACTGAAGAATTCAGTAAATTCGGAGATGTGCTTATCACTACAGAGGATGGCAGCCTTGGTGAGCAAGGTTTTGTTACAGATCATTCGATTTTTTCATATCCCCTTAATTTTGATTATGTTTACACCTGCGGTCCTAATCCTATGATGAAAGCTATAGCTAAAATTGCAAAGCAAAGTGATATTGTATGTGAAGCCTCGTTAGAGAATATGATGGCATGCGGTATTGGTGCATGTTTATGTTGTGTAACTCCCACATCTACAGGTAATAGTTGTGTTTGTACGGATGGACCTGTATTTAACACAAAAGAACTGCAATGGTAAACTTAAACGTCAATATTGCTAATCTTAGCCTAAAAAATCCTGTTACTACTGCATCAGGTACTTTTGGTTATGGAGTTGAGTTTAACGATTTTGTTGATCTAAGCAGATTGGGAGCTATTTTTGTTAAAGGTCTTACTCTTAAAAAACGTCGAGGCAACGACTATCCGCGAATGGCAGAAACTGCTTCCGGAATGTTAAATGCTGTAGGACTTCAAAATAAGGGAATAGACCATTTTATAAATACAATTTACCCTACTATTATTCATGCCGGTACCGAGATAATTCCAAATATAAACGGCTCAACTGTAGAAGAGTACATTGAAGTTGCCGAGAAACTAAATGATGTAGATGGTATTAATGCTTTGGAATTAAACATATCGTGTCCTAATGTAAAAGAGGGAGGCATGGCTTTTGGTGTTAGCTGCCCATCGGCAATAGCGGTTACTAAAGCAATCCGCAGTGTCTTTGAAGGTACTTTGATAGTAAAATTATCACCCAATGTAACTGATATTACTGAAATAGCTAAAGGCGTTGAAAGTGCCGGTGCTGATGCAGTTTCATTGGTAAACACATTCCTTGCCATGGCAATTGATGCCCATACTAAAATGCCAATTCTTTCGACTATAACGGGTGGACTGTCTGGTGCAGCGATAAAACCTATTGCATTACGAATGGTTTGGCAAGTTTATAATGCAGTTAAAATTCCGGTGGTGGGTATCGGTGGAATAATGAATGCTGTAGATGCTATTGAATTTATGCTTGCAGGAGCTGCAGCCATACAAGTTGGTACGGCAAACTTTATAAATCCTGATGTTAGCATTACAATACTTGACGGCATTGAAGATTATTGTGTTAAAAATAAAATTTCTGATGTATCTGAGTTAACCGGTGGGCTAATCATTTAA
>CAZGWS010000148.1:0-2742 GCA_964528805.1 uncultured Lentimicrobiaceae bacterium
TCCTACAACTTGAAAAGTAATATAGCATGTGGCTTTCTGATTGTTTATTTGATATGCTGCTCCCAACTGGGAAATTTAATGATAATTTATGTGTAGTTGCAAACTACACATAGTGTGTGGTTACCGAAACGCTTTTTCTCATTCCTTTTCATGCCTCCTGCATATGTGGGTTTGGGCTGATTTCTTTAGCACATCAATTTTAGCCATGTTTATGATTATTCATCAATTACTTGCTCAAATACTTCCACAACTGTTTTTTGGTTTTTAGTTATTTGTTTTTTGTAATGCAATAACCATTTTCAAATACTCCTTTTAATAATTGAAACTATTTTTCTTGTGCAAATTTCTCATATTTAAATTGTCAGCAATGAATCTGTCCGATTGTTTAAGACGCTAAAACATCTTTTTGCTATTATCGCTTAAATTCTCGACCATTTTCTGTAAAACCTTGTTTTGTTAAAATACTCAAGCGAATCCATGTTTTTTTCTTCTTTAATTTTTGAGGAAATAATATGATTATTATTTTTTTCTTTCATTACAATATATGAATAGATCTATTATTTTTAATAAAAAATAATTCACGTTCCACTCTCACTTGCACTATTTATTAATAATCAATGTTTTGGTAATAACGCCATTATATGTTTGGATATTTATAAAATAAATACCATTTTTAAAATTGAATAAATCAAGTTTTAGTCTTTTATCAGGAATTTTGTCGTATTTTGACTGTTTAATAATTTCACCTAAGATATTAGTAATAGTTAAATTAACATTACTATTTATTTTATTGGTGAATTTTATGTTCAGTACATCGTTAGTCGGATTGGGGAATATTGAAGAAACGAAAGGCAAATCAGGCTTATGAGGATTAATACCGTTAGATTTCACACAGAAATCAACCGAATAAACAGGACCGTTATGTTCCTCTTGAGTAAAACTAAAGAGTTCATTACTCATCCAGGTCATTATTACATTTCCGCTATCCATTGTAAAACCATTGTTGTGGACATCATATATACAAAAGGTATAGCATGTATCTTCTTCTAAACAAAGCGTTTTGGTAATAAGCGTATCCTCAAATGAATATCCACTTCCTGAAATTACCGTTGAGTTTCCATGTTTAACATACCAGCTTATATCAGACGGAAACATATCAGGAACTATTTTTAAGTCAACTGGACTGCTATTTAAGTTGACAAAAAAGTTGTTGTTAGTGATATTGTTTGTGTTGTCTTCGTCATCAACCCCGTTGGGATTGGCTGTTTCAAAGGTAAATATATGATCTCCACCTGCAACATCATTTAATAATATTTCAGGAAGTTCAATATCCTCAAAGCCGTATTGTGAAAGTGAACCAGTCCAATTATAAGTATTTATGACACTTCCATCAATTTTAGAAACAATATCCAAAGTTGTTAAGTCATTGGAGCCATAATTTTGGATTTTTAATTTTGGAAAAAAAGATGAGCAAATTGTTCCTTCAGCTCCTTCGGCACTATATATCTTCACATCGTTTGCAAATTGCCCGAAAGCACAGTTGCCTTGTTGGGCATATAAATTTGCCGAAGACGAGTTCATCGCACCGGGGTCTGCAAACTTGACAATCCGGTCGGGGCATATTATATAAATCAAAGGCCAACCGATAATTTGATAATCTTCAATAATAGATAGTTCTGTTAAATCAATTATTGGGTAAGGAGTTCCCGTTACCCAGTCGCCCTGAGTATTGTTACCTGTTCCATGCAAGTCTGTAGAATCAGTTGCAAGATCGCTCTCAATCCAGAACACCATCATTTCATCGGTTCCGCTTGGCCCATAGTTATTGTATAAATCTTTTAATGCATGCGATTGATGATAATTCCAACAGGGGTTGCACCAAGTGGTTGAGAAATCAATAACTACGGTTTTCCCCTGATTAAGATAATCATACAAAGTATGGCTGTTTCCATCAATATCGGTTAATGTCCAGTTTGGTGCAATACTACCTACGGCTAACTGGGCATATGTTGGAGATATGAAAACAATCAATATGATTAATGTTGAAATAAGCGAATTCTTTTTCATGATTTTTCTATTCACTGATTATTATCTTGCCTTTAAAAATGTTCTCTCCTCTAAGTTCAATTGTATATAACCCTACAGGAAGATTGTTCCGATAGATATCTACTTTATTATCCCTGATATCGTTAATTATTCTAACGGTTTTACATGTTATATCATTAATTTTTAAAGTGTAGGTTTTTCTCAGTGGATTGTCGAACTTAATAGTGGTTTTTGTAGAAAATGGGTTTGGATAGTTTGTCAACAATAAACTTGATTCAACAATATCAGGAACGCCAACACTAATATCGTCAAGTTTTATTACATAAAAATCTTTGTCGCCGGCACCGGAACTTCTTGTGTAACCTGCGATAAAACATCCTCCATCAGTAGTCTGTTCAACGAAGGCACCCTCATCGTCCATTGCTCCGCCGTACGTTCTCGACCACAATTCATTGCCTTCGGCATCTGTTCTGATTACATAAACATCTTTCATCCCTTCGCCAAAGCTTTCTGTATATCCTGTAATGATATAACCACCTTCGGCAGTTTGGTCAACACAGAAGCCCTCATCAAATTCCTCTCCGCCAAAATACTTTTCCCAGACTGTATTTCCATTTTGGTCAAGTTTGCAAAGCCAAACATTTGAGCTTTCGTTTTCTACGGTATTGCTACCGCAAATAATATAGCCGCCATCAT
>CAZGWS010000148.1:2842-7868 GCA_964528805.1 uncultured Lentimicrobiaceae bacterium
CCATCATTTGTAAGCGAAAGATCCATCCCGAATGAGTAGCCAAAATCATATATTTGCAACCATTCTTCTGTACCGGTTCTGTCTGTTTTCATGATGAACATGTTAACGCTTGTTCCAAAATCAAAACCCGAAATGGCATATCCGCCATCGGAAGTCTGTACTACGGATGTTTTAAAGTCCCCAGACATATATATTGATGAAAGCTCACTAGACCATAGAACAGTGCCATCAGTATCAATTTTTGTCAGGATACAGGGTCCGGCATCATTATCGCCTGATACTATATACCCGCCATCAGTAGTTTGTGCTACATCAGGTTTCATCCCACCGGGCATATTTGCCAGCATTGTTGACCATTCCTCAATGCCATCAGTATCAAGTTTTATCAGGTATGTTCCTGTACCAAAACTTTCTGTTTTACCAATCACAATATACCCGCCATCTGTTGTTTGCTGCGCCGAAGTTGCAAAATCGACCGACATACCGCCAAAGGTATTCTCAAATTCAACGTTTTGGGCTGTTGTTGTTAAACCCATCCATAAAAAAAAAGGAAGTAAAAATAAGTTTCTCATTATGCTATTTGTTTAATTAATATTAAGATACGCTTTGTTGATTTAAAAGCATCGTCAAAATTAAAGCTGTAAACAACAATTACCAAAAATATAGCCTGTATAAAAACTGAGATATCAAGGAATGAACCTGTACAAAACCTGTACAAGCTGAAATCGTTTAGGAAATTTATACTTGTGAAAGGAATAATATGAGATTTGTCTTAGAGTTTGTAATGCCAAGTTTTTTTCGTAGCCTATATCGTGCCGTTTCGAGTGAGCTTACCCTTTGGCCTGTAAGTTCCGATATTTCTTTGGATGTCATGTTTAACCGAAGAAAAGCACAAAGCCGTTGCTCACTGCTTGACAAATCAGGAAAGCGTTGTATAAGTTTATCGTAAAAATCGTTATGAACCTCCTTGAACCTGAGTTCAAATTCCTCAATAATTTCTTCTTCTGTGGTTTTTTGTATTTCTTTTGAGATTTTATTAATGGCACACTTGGTTTCATCTTTCACCGCATCATTTCGAATGCTTATGAGTTTGTCGGAGATCGTAGATAAGACTTCGTTCTTTTTCATAAGGGAGACCACGTGAGTTGTAAGTTCCTTATTTTTAAATTCCAGTTCGTGTTCGAGCCGCTGCTGTTTAAGCAATGAATTTTTTGCTTTTATGCGCAACCTGAACAAGGTCAATATAATAAAAATCAAACCTAATAATAAACTTATCATAACTGTTAAACCTATCAGGTCTTTACGTTGTTGTTCAATATGTTTGGCTTGTTCCTTTTTGTCAAATTCATATATCAATTCAAGTTTGGCAAGTTCAGCTTTGTTTCCCATCAGGACAAGGCTGTCTTTCATCTGATATTGAAGCACGAGAAATTTATATGCATTCACTTTATCCCCTTTTTGCAAATATACTCTTTGAATTAATTCTGCTGCATCATGTACAATTTGCTTTAATTTATGCTTTTGTCCTTCGTTTAAAGCTATCATTGCATATTTAAGTCCTTGTTCAATATCATTGGTTTCAATAAAATAATTTGAGAGGTTTAAATGGCACTTGGCTTGTAAAATTATACTTTGGAGTTCTTTAAAAATAGAAAGTGCTTGTTGAAACCGTTTAAATGATCTGTCATAATCCTTCAGATTTAACCTGACTGTTCCAAGGTTCAAATAATTAATGCCTTCCCACAACCTATTGCCGTTCTTTATATTTATTTTGCTCGCTTCCTTAAAATACCTGCCTGCTTTTTCATAATCCATCATGGCGTCATATACTGCTGCAATATTATTTAATCCGCGGGCAATTCCTTTTTGGTCATTAATATTCTTGGCAATGTTCAATGAACGGAAATAATATTCTAGAGCTTTTACATAATTATTCTGATGAAAGTTTATAGATCCGATATCACTTAATAATTCTGATATTCCTTGCTTATCATTGATTTGCTCAAATAATCCCAATCCCTTAAAAAAGTATTTCGAGCTTTTTTCATAATTGTTAAGTTCGATATAAATCAATCCTGTAATACGAAATGAAAGAGCTAGTTCTTTTGGCAAGTTTAATGCTTTTGCTAATTCTTTTGCCTTTAAAGCCATTTCCATGGCTGTTTCAAAATCAGTAACGCTCCAGTATATATTAGCTTGTGCGATAAGTGAATTAAGAACACCTTTTTCGTAATTTTCTGATTCGGAAAGACTATATGCTTTCTCTGCGTTTGCGAGGGCTTTATCAGGGTTGTTGTTTTTAAGTTGAGATGAGAGTTCAAGAAATGTTTCTATTTTGTCTTTGGGGTCTGAAGCAAACTCTATTGATAATTCGAGGCTGTCAATTTTTTGCAAATTTTGGGCTTTCAGAAAATGTGGTAGCAGGCAATAAAGTATAATCAATAATATTTTGCGTAAACAATTTATCATTTCACAAAAGTAAAATATATTCGGATTGATTTGTTTAAAGTTAAACGGTTGATTGTCAATTAATAGTTAGTTACTTAGAAGAAAGAGCGATAGTAGGAATATCGAAAAGAGATGCTATGTAGTCTTTGCAAGAAAACGCCAAATACTGCGTTATTCTCGTTTTTGAATCAGTCAACTACAATTCGTAAACTCCTTGAATTCAATAACTTCGAAAGCCTTGTCTTTGATGCTTTCCTATCAAAGACTTGAAAATGATGAGTTTTCTTGCAGGTACTAAATAAGAAACAAACCATGGTGTAATACAATGTTTACATGTTGGTTTTAACTGGAAATTATGATTTTGTCAGCAAATCGTTAGCAAATAAAAAAGTTTTCTATTTTTAGCGAGCTTTTTACGTTCTGTATTTCAACTAATTATCAGCGTCGGAGTGACAAGACTTGAACTTGCGACCTCTTGACCCCCAGTCAAGCACGCTACCAACTGCGCCACACCCCGAAAAAATGAACGCCAAAATTAATGATTTTTTAATACCAATCAAAACAAAAAGCGTAGGCATTTTTTATTACTTGCTATCTGTTTGATTAGTAAAATTGGGGTTTTGTGCTTAACCTGCTGCAAAGTGATTATAGCAGCAGGTTAAGCGAGTTGGTGTTACAACGATATGTCATCAATATATTCTTCCTCTTCAAAGCTAAACTCAACGGCTATTGCCTTTTTGTATAAGAGGTTGCTTGATATGTATTTTGTGTTTATAGTTATGTCGTCAATGTATTTTTCTTCTTCAAAATTAAATTCTATTGGTTTAGTTTCAGTAACATAGTTACTATAATATTTTTTTGTTATTACTGATGTATCATGATACTGGGATTTGCTTATAGTTTGAGTCTGATTAGCATAAATGTTTGCTGAAGAAATAAATATTGATACTACAATTAGGGCTGTAATTTTTATAAGTGATTTCATTTTTTTTTGCTTTTATTGTTATTAATTTTTTTGCAAACATATAGTGTTATATCACGCTATCATATGTTTTTTAGGTGAGTGGTGGCAGTATTTCGGTAAGTGGTGTATTTATGGTTATTTGCACATAAATAAAATGATAGATTAGCTTCTGATTATCGTAAATTACACAACTTTATTTGTTTATAAAAATCAGTAAACATGTTGCTAATGCAGCGATGCAGGTATTATTACGAATAATGTTGTTTTAGGTTGCGGCAGGGATTGAAATGGTAGCTTGTTGATATGGAAGGTGATTTTTTTGTTGACCGGCGGATGCTGACGCAAGGAAGCACACGTACGGACTTACAAAAAACACCTACCATGAAACAACTACAAATGTAAAGCCCGATTTGCCGCCCAAATAACAATCAACTTCAACCGACATTTTGGCATTTTATTTTGTATCGGGTTATCAAATATTGTAAAATTTGTATATTGGCATTTTTATTGACGGCTGATGAATTATTAAATTAAACGCATACATATAAACTATATAAAAATGGAAGAAACGAAATGTCTTATTATTGGATCGGGTCCTGCGGGATATACGGCTGCAATTTATGCGTCGCGTGCCGACCTTAAGCCTATTATTTACGAGGGGATGCAACCCGGCGGGCAGCTTACTACAACTACCGAGATTGATAATTTTCCGGGTTATCCGCAAGGTACTGAGGGGGTTAAGATGATGGAGGACATGAAGATACAGGCTGAACGTTTTGGCACAGAGTGCAGGTGGGGCATGGTGAGTGAGGTTGATATTACAGAGCGGCCTTTTAAAGTAACTATTGACGATGGCAACGAGCTGCTTGCCGAAACTATTATTATTGCAACCGGTGCAACGGCAAAATATATTGGACTGGAATCGGAAGAAAGATTTAAAGGTGGTGGTGTTTCGGCATGTGCTACGTGCGACGGCTTTTTTTATAAGGGTAAAGATGTTGCTGTTGTTGGTGGTGGCGATACTGCTGCGGAAGAGGCTACCTATTTGGCGAATATTGTAAACAAGGTTTACCTGATACACCGCCGCAACGAGCTTAGGGCATCGAAGGCAATGGTTAACCGTGTTTTAAGCACACCAAACATTGAAGTGCTTTGGGATACTGAAGTTAAAGAAATTGTTGGAACTGAGCAGGGTTTTACAAAAGCATTAAATGGTGCTATTCTTGTTAATAACAAAACCCACAAAGAGAGTAAAATAGATATTGAGGGCTTTTTTGTTGCCATTGGTCATAGGCCTAATACTGAGCTGTTTAAAGGCAAACTTGACATGGACGACACAGGTTATTTAATAACAAAACCCGACTCGACTGCTACCAATATTCCTGGTATTTTTGCTGCCGGCGATGTGCAAGACAAGCATTACAGACAGGCTATTACTGCTGCCGGCACAGGTTGTATGGCTGCTATTGAATCGGAAAGATTTATTGGTGAGCAGTAAGAAGATATTAAATTACATTTTCCTTAATGGTTATATTTTTAGCCTGATTTGTTAATCAGGCTAGTTATTAATGATTACAAATATAACTTCCTCGCCTAACGTGGTGAGGAAGTTAT
>CAZGWS010000149.1:0-2419 GCA_964528805.1 uncultured Lentimicrobiaceae bacterium
AGATGTATAATGGGCAGTATAGTCGATATAGTTTATAATTCTAATAATTATTCTTTTGACTTTTCGACTTATATTGTCACTGTTGAAATGGATAAATTATTAGTTCCTGATTTATACAGAGCTATTAGACTTGTAGAATATACGGATGTTGGAATTGCACATCCTACAATTGCAAAAGGAGAAGGGCTTGCCATATTAGACAGTGATGGCTCAGATACAATACAAACGGCTTTAACCGTTTCCTTGTTTGGAGGTTGGTTGGTTATGTCAGCGAAAACATCAGGAACTTTTGCTATTAAGAATGGAAACCTTGTTGCAGATCCAGTAGGTGATGTGTTTGCTGAGAATCCACTTGTTACTTATATTGGTTTCTTCTCTGAGTCAGGAACCATAGCTAAAGTAGCTGTAGGCTCTGCATTGTCGCAAGAAGAACATGATCACTTAATAGCTCTTGATACCGAGTCAGTGGATATAGCCAAAGTAAACGGGATTAAGATAAAAGGTACTGGCTCTGATATCGACCCATGGAATCCCGTATGAGTGAAAGCTGGGGGAATAGTTGGGGTAAATCTTGGGGTAAATCTTGGGGCTGGGAATCAATCCCAGGGATAAGAGAGATAATAAATATATCGGGTAAATTATTTAAGATTATAAATATATTTGGAAAATTAAGGAGTTAGAAAATGGGTATAGCTCAGGCAGGAGATATAGGGACGGCAATTAGATTTGATTGTGGTGAAGATATAACAGATCAGACGTTATTGGAAATAAATTACATTAAATCTAATGGTGATACAGGAACGTGGCCAGCAACTGTTTATAATAATAATATAGCAGAATACATCACTACAAACATAACTGATCTTATTGCTGGAGATATGCAAATACAGGTTTATATAGAGACGCCTCTCTGGACTGGTCATAGTGAGAGAGCCTCATTTACCATAGAAGGTAATTTATGATCGAGGTTATCAATATTTCAGGCTTGCTAAAAAAAACTATTGTTACAAATGGTCTATTCAAAAAAACAATTGAATTATCAGGATTATTATTCAAAGATTTGAATGTAAGTGGTAATCTTTTTAAGACAATACAAACAAGTGGACAATTAAGAATAACAGGGGTATAATAAGATCATGAGTGTATTTGATGTAAGATTAAGAATTTCAGACCCGGCAGGATTTATTGCATTTGAAGAGGTGACATCTTTGCCCGGGATATATAAACCTCAGACAGCCTATTTATTCAGTGGTAGTTATTATTCCGAGGGTGGAGAGATAGAAACATTATATGTATCAGATGATCGCATACAAAACTGGATAGATTTAAAAGATGAAGATTATGCAACTTGTCAGGCTATAAAAGCGATACTGCCTCAATTAGGGGCAGCAATGCAATTGAAGAGGATGGGTGCGGGTGCTGAGTCAACAGAATATCAAACTTTGAAAGATACCTATACATATTATAAAGATTTGCTTTCTATTTGTAACGATGATAAAAAATCAAATGACAATAATAACTCTGGTAGAATGGGTGGGTCAAAGGCTCCTGTTATCGGTGGAGGAGACATTTGAATAACTTATTAAAAACATCAAGAAAAGGTTTTAAAACTGTGATAGATCAAAACATCCAGAATATTACAGTTAATATCCCCGGGGATAATACAGATCCTTGGAGTAGCTCAATTATAAAAACTTTCAAAGGTAGGATAAGCCATGAAAAAAGAATGAATAATTTATCAGGTAATCCAGCCGGAATGTCAACTAATTTAAGTTATTTTTTAATTGTTGATTATAAAGTAGATTACCTTTATAAAGGTTATATCATTACAGATGGAAATGGTAAGAGTTGGGAACTTGGGGCTGTTGATCCTCTTGAAAGATTCGGTGGAATTATGGGTTATCAATCTCCATTAGAAGAGGCTGTTTAAATGGGTGAAAATGATCCGGCAAAAATCATATTAAATGAAACAAAAAATGTTAATGAAAAAGAGATTATTACAGTTTATATAAAGGGGAAAAGGTTTTTGGTAACTCCATCGGAGGGGTTATCTATTATTAATCAATTATCAGGGGTATTGATGGCGTATGGGTACAGCGGAGAACGTGAAGAAGGTTCAAAAAAATATCTCTAATGCTTATGAGAAAAAGAGAATTAAACTTTATGCTTTGAGTCTTGATTATGCGGGTCGGGTTATAAATGATTTTAGGGCACAACAACCAGATGGTCAATTTAATAGAGGATTTTGGACGAACCAGACTACCAATGCCAGGAGAACCATGTTCACTAAGGCATATAACAATAAAAATGAGGTTGGTTTTTTTATGAGTCATATGATGAGATATGGTATTTATTTGGAATTAGCAAATGATAGACAAAATGAGGCTATACGTCCTATAATAAATAAATGGGCGCCTAA
>CAZGWS010000149.1:2519-7858 GCA_964528805.1 uncultured Lentimicrobiaceae bacterium
AGTCAGATTGTAACCGTAAATGATGATAGAACAATTAGTTCAGAACGCCTATTCTATATGGGTGATAGAATATATTAAGGAGATAAATTATGGCATTAAAAGAAAATGCAGTTTATGATTTTGGGGTTAAAGACATTTTATTTACACCATTAAATGATGATTTAACTGAGCCAACAACTACAAATCAAATTGGTGGGGTGGGTCCTTTTGATTTTTCGGGAAATACAACCCCTGATTTGAGTATCAAAATTGACACAGGCACAATTGAAACGATATCAGTTGACGTGTCGACTGCAGGGGACACGAGTGCTGTTACAGTTGCAGAATTATTTGCAGCGATTAACACAGCAGCATTTACCGATATAACAGCAAGTGCAGAAGCGGCCACGGGTAGAATAAAAATTATTTATTCCGGGACGGGTTCGCCAACAAGATTGCAGGTATTTGCAGAATGTGCAGAGATTGCTTTGTTTGGTCAGGGTCTTGGAACTAAAATAATTATTACTAATACAATGAAAAGTTTTTCAAGTACTCCAATTCAGAAAGACGAGGAGAATTTCACAACTACCGATGCGAATGGAATTGATGTTGAGATTATCACAGATGGTTATAGAAAAGGCGTGTCTGGTACTTTTGTTGACACCGCAAATGATTATGAATTAAGACAGATTTTTGAGGGAGGAACTATTGATACGACTACCGGGAAATATTCTGTACCTACCAGCGAAGATAGTAAAATCTATTTCAAGATAGAACTTTTCTGGGCAAGGTATTTAATGGGTACTAATAAAGAATATGATATTACCGGATATGTACACCAGACTATCTATTCTGCAAAAGGTACTTACGGGGACTCAACAAGAGAAAGAAATTTCGTGGATGCAACTTATAATTATACAGCGACTTCCCCAAAAATTAGCGGTGTAATATCTGCTGATAGCGACGAATTACCTTTGACAGTTGCTGAATTTACAGCTCTTGATGTGGAAAATATCCCTGCATGATCAAAGAAATAGATGGGGAGTCTTATATAAGGCTCTCCGATTTATATAATGCAGTTAAGTATCCTCTTATGTTCGCTCCTTTTTATGGGTCATTACAACCTGTAATTTTAAGGCGCTTGACATATGCTCAGATAAGGTCATGCGGTGACTTCTCGTTGATCGAAACCACCCAAGACATTTTGCAGGCGAAAACAAGAAAATTAACGACTAAAGAGATCGCCGATTATTTAGAGTTACAGTATAAGATAATTAAAAAATCTTTAATAAATCCAACTTATGACGAAATACTTGGATTAAGTAAATATGATTTATTAAGAATAAATGCAGAAAAAGAATTAGTTGAATTAGAAAATATTATAAATGAAATGGCCGATGGTATTGGAAAAAGAGAATTGTTAGAAAAATATTACATTGTAAAATCTAATAGTCAATATTTATTGCCGGAAGATTTTATATCATTTATTATGAAATATGCTTTGCAGCAAGATGACTCGGACATAAAGGATGTTACTGAGGATATGCTATATGAAGCTGCCATTAGAGCAAAAAATGGAAGTGGTAATCCTTCTGACCATTTACCAGGGAACTTTACAGAGTTTAACAAAGTAGACATAAATAATAGAGCTTGGATAATATTCCATAAGAGGACGGCTAAAAATGGCAGCACCCGTTGACGCAGGTTCGATATATGCTGATGTCAGAATTCGCTTAGATCGCCTTAATGGCGATATAAAATCAGTAAAAACAAGTCTTGATAAAGTCACAAAAGCTTCTAAGGAAACAGCCAAAGAAAGTCAAAGAGGACTCGGGAAATTCTTCTCTTTTATTAAAACTTCTGGAGTGGGATCATTTCTCGCATTAAGTGCTGTTATTGCAGGTACGACGAAATTCCTAAAAGATAGTGAAGAAGCCGCAAGTGATGCAATGGAGATCTATTCGAAATTTAATACAGTGTTTTCAAGTATAAAAGAAAGTGCAAATAAGACGGCGGATTCTTTTGCTAAATCTTTCGGGCTTGCAGGAAGTACGGCAAGAGAATTGTTGGGTACTACAGGTGATTTGCTTGTAGGGTTGGGAGCAACTGAAGAACAAGGACTTACATTATCTAAGAAAGTAAATACTTTAGCTGCTGACCTTGCCTCATTTTCAAATATTGAAGGTGGGGCATCAAGAGCCAGCGAAGCTTTAACCGCTGCATTATTAGGGGAAAGAGAACAAGCTAAATCGTTAGGGATTATAATCCGTGAATCTGATGTACAAACAAGGCTTGCTGAACAAGGTAAGAAAAATTTAACTGGTCAATCCCTTTTACTTGCGAGGGCAGAAGTGACTTTACAATTAGCAACAGAACAAAGTCAAAAAGCCATAGGTGATTATGCAAGAACATCAGAAAGTGCTGCTAATGTTTCCAAGAGATTAAAAGAGCAAACAAAGGGATTAAAAGAGGCTATAGGGAAAGGGATGTTGCCGACAGTTACAGCCATAAAAAATAAACTTGGTGAATGGGCAAAAGCTATTACAGAAGTTATAAATAAGAATAATGAGTTAAGAGGTGCTGAAAAGGCTCTGGCAGCAGGAAACGCATCAAGGAAACAGACTATATTATTATTAGAGCATCAAATCGAATTAGGAAAAAACATATTGAAACAAACAATAGATGGTGGAATGCTAAGTAAATCATCCATGTCTTTATATGTAAAATTAGCAAATGAACGTATCGGTGCTCTCCAAATACAAATTGGCGTACAGAAGAGATTACAAGAATCTGAAAAAGAATATAATGACGCAAAAATTGCAAATGACAAGAAGGCTGAGGCTATAGCATTAAGAAAGCATGCTGTTGCCGTCGCTCAAGAGGAAGCTCTTAAAGAACTCACAAAAAGACAATTTGATGCGTTAACTCCTCAACAGCAAAGGATACAATTAATTGATAAAGAAATAGATAAGCTTGCTGTCCAACGAACAGAAGCCAAGAAACTCGGTGTAGAATGGAAGAATATTCAGGATCTTATAAATAATTTATATGCAGAAAAAGCTGAATTACAAAAAGAATCGATAAATAATACTAAAAAAGAAACTACTGAAATAGTCGCGTCTGGAAAAGATTATCTATCAGTTATAACAAAAGAAGCCGAGGATATAAAATCTCTTGATGAAGTCAGAAAATCAGTAGATAAAGGTCATTTTGATAGAATAAAAGCTAAATTATTAAATGATCTTAATGCCAATAAGATAACTATGGATGCATATACAAAAGGTATTGAATTAGTTGATCAAGCTGAGAAGGAGTCAGCAGCTAAACAAAAACAGCTTGTTAAAGACAAAGAAGCAACTGTTAGAAAATATGAAGATTTAATTTTAAACTCAACGTCAACTCTTACAAATGCGTTATCAGATTTATATAAAGCAGATGCGGACAACAAAATTGCAGAAATAAATAGAAAATTACAAGCTGAACTTGATAGTATTGATCAGACCATAGCAAAAGAAAAAGAAGCGGATGCTGTAAAAATATCGTCACTTGAAGAATTAAGTACTGAAGAACAAGCTCTGAAGGATTACCAGAGGGCTGAGGAAATAGCGAAATTAAAAGCATCAAATAAAGAAGAGGATAAATTAAAATTAGCTGCATTATATGCAGAGGAAAACAGGATTAAGAAATTAACAGAAGCTAAGAAAGCAGCAGCAAAAAAAGAAGAAAAACTAGAGGCAGAAAAAGCGAATGCGACAAAGGAAGCAAAACAAAAGATTGCACAAATTGAATATGAGGCGAATTTAGCTAGCTGGAAAATGAAAAAGCTCGGTCTTATATCATCAGGTGCTGAGGCTGCAATATCATCTTATGTTAGTGCTGGAGGTTTTCCGTTAGGGATTTTAGCAGCCGCAGCTATGGCTGGTGTAACAGCAGTGGAATTAGCAACATTGGATAAGCAGAAGCCAAAGGCTCCTCAATTTGCCACAGGTGGAATAGTCCTTCCCTCTTCCGGGGGGAGTCTTATCAATGTTGCAGAAAATGGAAGTCCTGAACTCATGCTTAATAATGGCGCGAGCGGTCAGGCTTTACTGGGGGATTTTGCGGATCAAATAGTGCAAAAAATGGGTGGCGGAAATATGAGTTTTCAGTTAGTATTACCCAGTGGGGATGTAATAGCAGAGGCGGTTGCTCCTGCTTTTAATGATGGTCGAGTAGAGTTGAGGGTGTAATGAGATTTTTATTTGAAAATGAAATTTTAAATGGTGTTATAAGCGCAACAAATGTAAATTCAAATTATCCGGCAACAAATATTCAGGATAATTTCTTGGAACTTATTTTCAAAGATACAGGTGGATCAAGTATTATAAAAATAGAATGGGCTGCTGATATTATAACAGATTGTCTGTTTTATGGATTTCATAATTTAATTGCTTTAAGTGCTGTTTTTAAAGATAGTACAGGGGCTACTCTAGCAACCGTTACACCGTCAACTATAAGTGATATAGGCGTTGAATATTTTACACAATTAACTACTGTCAGGAGCTTAGAGATAACTATTACAGGGGATTATGTTGGAGGGCTTGCTACTGGCAAATATTATCAGATGCCAGATCCTTTAGCAGATTTTGAGAGACAATTAAAAGATAATAGTTATGTCTCTCAAAGTCCATCGGGGCAAACATTACGTAATTATGAAAAACCATTGAAGCTTTTATCATTTACTTTTAAAGATTTAACGTATAAAATAACAAATGAAATTAGAGATAAATATATATCTCTTGGTAAGGGGCATGCTTTTTATGCAGATTTTTTCGAAGGGAACAGAGATTTCTTTTACCCGTTATATTGCATTTTTGCAAGCGAACCGGACGATAAGAAAAACGGTAGAAGAATAGATTATAAAATAAATCTTGTGGAGGCTAGATAGTGAGTATTACAAAAATAACAGATCCGAGTGCGTTACCATTAAGTACAGCAGATTACCAGAATCAGAATACACAAAGTGAACGATTATTAAATAATGTAAATCAACCATTTCCTATAGATAGCGCTAATATTAAAAAAGGATCTCTTTTTAATATTGGTGGGGATATGTTTTACTGTGGTGCTGATACTACTATCAGTGGCACTGCAAGCGATTATGTTAAATTAGTTGTAAGTGGAACAGATGCAGCGCCGGAATATGTGGCTGATTTAACAGGAGTTGCATGGTCAGATGCGTATAATGGATATTATGATGGTAGCGGGAATTTGTATGTATTCGATGAGGCGAAAGCACTTGTTAATAGTGAGTTGTCTGTTTTATATAGTAAGATCGGTAAATTATTCGAAGTATGGATAGGTCAAGCTTTAAGGACTAC
>CAZGWS010000150.1:0-7748 GCA_964528805.1 uncultured Lentimicrobiaceae bacterium
TAGCAACAATATCACCCTTCACATATTCAAGTTCTAAATACGTTGCTTTATCCGGAGCGGCTTCAGGTGATACGGTCCAACGCCACATATCATCTTCAGGCTCATTCCAGGGGTCTTCCAATATATCCCCTTCATACGAAATGTGTAACAAATTTGCATCCATTGAATAAGGTGACTTTTTACCCTGCTTTGCATAATCAACTTCAATACCATGCGCTTCAGCATACGCCATCAATGATTCACGTGAGCTCAAATCCCATTCACGCCAGGGTGCAATCACTTGAACATCTGGCATCAATGCATAAGCACCCAGTTCAAAACGAACCTGGTCGTTACCTTTACCGGTTGCGCCATGCGAAATCGCATCTGCACCCACTTCCTGAGCAATCTCGACCAGGCGTTTAGCAATTAATGGGCGCGCAATCGAAGTACCAAGCAGATATTCACCTTCATAAATGGTATTGGCGCGAAACATAGGGAAAACATAGTCACGAGCAAAATCTTCTCTCAAATCTTCAATATAAATTTCTTTAATGCCCATCGCTTTTGCTTTAGCGCGAGCCGGCTCAACTTCTTCACCCTGACCAATATCAGCGGTAAATGTCACCACTTCGCAGCCATAGGTATCTTCCAGCCATTTCAGAATAATTGATGTATCCAGACCACCAGAATAGGCCAGTACCACTTTTTTAATGTCGCTCATTACCAAACTCCACTTATCGGGCTTATCCCGGATAAGTATAAAATTAATAGATAGGAAATTAGGGGCGTGATTATACCCGAGATAAGAGAAATGTTGCAGTTTCAGAAAGATTTAACCACTAAGGACTCAAAGAACATGGAGAAAACCATAAGATAAAACCACGGTGAAAACACTGGGTTCACGGGGAAAAATATTGTGTGTTTCTCCCCGTGCCCCCAGTGGTGAATGTTTTGTTTGTTTTGCTTAGAGTTTCTTAGAGTCCTTAGTGGTTTAATCTTTACTTTACTAACCTGATTTCCACCCGACGATTTTTTGCCCGACCCGATTTAGTGCGATTATTATATTTTGGTTTTTTCTCACCTGTCGCCACAATAACAATCTGCTTTGGATTAACCCCTTTATTAACAAGGTAATTCTTCACCATATTTGCACGTTTCTTTGAAACAGCTAAATTTTTACGCCGAACACCGCGGCTATCCGTATGTGAATTAATTTTAATGTACTGAAAATCAGAGTCCAACGAAACATATTCAGCTAATTTATTGAGCTGTGATTTTTCTGTCGAACTCATATGCATGCTCTTCTTGGAAAAATAAAAGGTGGAAAAATCAACATCTTTGTAACCATAGTCAATTAATTGCTCGCTACATTGCAGAAATTCACGCCAGGCAGATTCAAAATGTAAAGGCAAAACTTTGGCTGTAACTAGATCCTGTCCATCCGCCCAGTCTGTATGAGTCCAGACTGCCTCCATACCTTCCCGTAATTCCAAAGCCATGCGGTATGCCCAGTCATCAGGCAGAACAATTATATTTTTTTGTGCACTAATTGATACACGTCCTAAAACCTTACTATTGGCATACTGTTTCCATTCCGGGTAGTTAAAAAAAACCAGTGCCTGACTCGCTTCTCGTGGCGTATAGTTAGACGACACGCGGAACTCCATCGATTTTAATGCATGGTGGTTAAATGTGGCTTTGCCATAACCTGGAATAGTCTGACTCAAGCGACATTCAAGCCGATTACCACTTGTTCGCCATTTAGCATTATCTAAACTGGCACCATAAAACTGATAACCTGCCCACGTCGGTGATAACAGCATAAAAAAGCATACTGTGGCTGTGCCGAATACTGTCTTTTTCAACATCATAAGTTAGTGCCTACTTACAAAATATTATCTAAATCAAGCTTATATAGTCTTAGCGTCCGCTAAAGAAAAAAGTTTATAACAATGTATGGCATAACGAGAGTTGAAGAAAAATAATGAAACTTGCTAAAACATTAACGGTCTCAATATTTTAGGAAACATATTAAGAGGAAGTAAAAATGTTAGATTTGTGGAAAAACAACCGTTTTTTAATCGTATTTTTTATCCTCATGGTTTTCTTCAGGACAACACTCGCTGACTGGAATACTGTACCAACAGGCTCAATGAAACCAACAATTTTAGAAGGTGATCGTATCTGGGTAAATAAACTCGCATATGATCTAAAAGTCCCTTTTACAAATTTAACTGTCAAAAAGTTTTCAGATCCTAAGCGTGGTGACATTATTATTTTTGAATCTGCAAAGGCCGGTAAACGACTGGTAAAACGTATTATTGGTTTGCCTGGTGATACAGTTAGCATGAATAATAATATTGTTAGCCTTAATGGTAAGGCTCTTGATTATAAGATAATAAACCGCTTAGCTAACAAACTCATCGCTAAAGAAAAACACGGAGACATAAGTTATTATATTCAGGTAAATCAACGTTCTAATAACAACTCAAACTTTTACAATGTAAAAATACCGGATAAATATTATTTAGTCCTGGGTGATAACCGTGATAACAGTGCAGACTCTCGCTTTATCGGTTTGATACCACGAAATGAAATTATAGGTCGTTCACAATATGTCGTTATGTCACTGAACTATGAAAATCATTATTTGCCCAGGTTAAATCGTTTTTTACATACTCTTTAAAGCGAGAACATGTTCAACTTTATTTCACGTTAAATTAATTATAGTAATTTAATGTGGAAAGGTATTATACAAAAATGTTGCTCTGGAATATTAGCCTTTATTAATTTAACCTGGCATAACTTCTACTTTCACTGGCAATTAAAAGATAAAACCGGATACCTGATTTTCAGCGCCTTCATTATTGTTGTGATTTCTATTCCACTCGGAACTTATCAGCTAGTAAAATATAAAAGTGTTCAGAAGGACATTAAATGCCTCGCACTAAATATTTTTCATGAAGCACGAAGTGAAAGTAAAGCAGGACAACGTGCCGTTGCCAGCGTAACATTAAACAGAGTCGCATCCAGACATTACCCAAATACTATTTGTGAGGTTGTCTATGAAAAAGGCTGGGACAGAATAAGGAAAAGATATGTTGGCCAATTTTCATGGACAGAATTTGATCGTCCACCCAAATTAAAATCAAAAGCCTGGTTTCTTGCATGGAAAATCGCAGAAGCGGCCTATAAAGAAAAAGAGAAAAAGAAGTTAAAGGGTGCTGTTTTTTATCATGCTAAACACATTAAACCAAGCTGGGCCAGAAAAAAGAAACCGGTAGCTAAAATAGGAAAGCATATATTTTATCGATAAGAAAGGGATGTTATATTTTTTATATCTGTTTTTGATTCCTCCTTACCTTTTTACCTTTGCATTTATCTTTGGCCTGCATTCTCTGCTTTTTTAAGCTTATTCATAGCGATTGAATTATAATTCATACTACATTTATGAGAAGATGGATAACACTTCAAATCTACAGTTGTAGCCTTGTTTTTCCAACGATATTTATATATATACTTATTTGCATATGAAGGCTCCCCATATTTCTTTTTAAATTCAATTAATACTTGTTTTATATTAGTTACGGATTTATCTGTTTGAAGTGTCACAGAAGAAAACTTTCCTTTATAAAATATATATGTGACAGAAGATAATGTTATATCATCACTAAAGGACATATCGTCATCATTTATAACGTAGAATTTTTTTGGATTATTATCATCAGAAGTTAATCGCATGACATTTTTATATTTTGTTATAGATTCTTGCCACTTCATTTTTCTAAAACCATTATATTCATTTTCATTAGCAAAGGCAGACAAACTAAAAGAAAACACAAATATTCCAATCAATATATTTTTCATTATACATTCCACAATTTTATTTAATTATAAATATAGTAATATATTCAGTTAATATTATCTGTAGCTTTTATCATCTTCAAGCACATGATAAGCCCTATATTAAAAGAAAGAATAATGATACACGTTTATTCTTACTTGCATACTTGAAACTAACCCGTCATATTCCGGATTAAAGCTGGAGAAAACACAAATATGAATTCTAAAAAAACAAATATCTCAACAAAGACAACTGTGTTAACCCCCAGTCCCCTCCCTTTTAACTATTAGGTATTTTTCCCAGGCTCATCCACTCATGCATTTGCATATATGCGATTAAGTACTCAAAAGTTAAGCGTAAAAAAAGTTCTGAGAAAACTACAACAAACAGAAATGCTGCAATAAATTTTAATTTTTGACTTATACTGAGAGATTTCCATGTAAGTTTTTGATCGATTTTATTTTGAAAAAAATTAATCCTTCGGACTATCCATACAATGAAAGAAATAATGAGTGAGCGTTGCGTCTCCTTATAAAAGCGAAGAACTGCCGCATAGCGGCGAACGATCCACGAAAGCCAAAACCAGCAAACAACGGGAAGTATTACGGCAATAACGATGTAAAAAACAGTTAAAACGTCTTGCGCAATAAATAACTTGAACTCTATAAAATCTTGCATTTTAGATAAACTCATTAAAAAAGAGGGAAAAGTTTCTTATCCTTGGAACACTACTACTGTGTTCAACTGTAGATAGTATATTACCTAACACATTACGCAGCAGCAATTTAAACTGGATATATTCTGCATCTTGGGTGTGAGAACGTTTTATAGAGAACCACAAGTAGATTCATAAACACCCATTGCCTTTGGTGCCTGGTTCATGCTTTGAGAACCGTATTCAATTAAGCCCCAACTCCCGTATTTACTGGGTACACCTACTGCACTAAATAGATTCATAAGCTCTCCTCCACTAATTTCCTTCCAGTTTTTTATGTATTGCAAATAAGTATCTTTCATTAATGGTTCACGATTCGTGGCGATAAATAAATCTGTTAAGGGCTGATAATTTTGCAAATTACCCAGTATTGCATGATTTCCTGCAGCAACAAGGTGTTGACCAGCTTCATAGGTAACAAGACGCAAACCATAAGTATCTGCAATTCCTTTTTGTACAATCATTTGAGCTTTATTTTTTGGAAGTTCAATATCAAGTAAATACTGAGTCAGTTCACTGGAGGTCATCGTCAGGGTCACATCAACATTATTAACTCGACCACTGGTTCCACCAAAATACGGGCCGATAGCCAGGACATCATGATGTTCAAATGCATTTGCAAAAGAAACTATACGGTTTGTCGCACCGGTATTGGTAAATTGAGTTCCTAAAACTCTGGCATATCGTGTTTTAGCAATACCCGAATAAATATTAGCCCAAATATCCATCACTTCAGAAGATCTTTGTGAGTAATAGTCATAGTATTGAGAAAGACCGAGCGCTGTAGCCATGTCTCGCATGTGTGCTGCTTGAGTAAAAATAAAATTCCACGCTTCATTTGTATATTCAATGTAAACAGTTAGGTCGGGATCTAATGTATTTTTAAACAAAGTAGCGAGTTGAGTTACATAATCATCACTCGCCATGTGTGGAATATTTATCCAGGGATTGGTTTTTGTGTAATTCGATAGCTGAATAATATATTCGTACGCTACTCCGGCACCAAAGCTTTGTGTTAAATCAGAAGAAGTCGTTCGATCACTCCACTCTACAACGGTTGAATTATTCGTCGCCAGCCAATCCATGTAACGAGCAGTAGAAAAATTACTCCAATTTTCTAAAAATCCTTTACGGAATGCTTGTGTCGTATAAGTTAACTCATCTGAAAGCGCAACAAATCTCATGTTTCTTGCATAATTGGCAGGATTGGTCGAGTTTAAGGTTAAAATGGTTCTACCTTGCCCATTAATTTGATAAACAATTCTACCCGGGTTTTGTTGCAGAATTGTGTGGTTTATATTTAAAGAAAATGTTCCTTCCCCATCATATAACAACACGTAAGTATTATCGTTAATAACATCACGGCCCCAATTATCGTCATGAATAATGTTTATAAATTGAGTATCAAGATCGATTTCAGTGGGATAGCCATCCGCATCTAATTGCACCGGAGTCGATGTGTAAGGACTGTTAAAAGGCCTTCTCCATCCTGCGGAGTGTTTCATTAAATCAGCAAAAGTAATCTGGGCGGTATAGTAGTTTGGGGCACTCAGGTTAATGCCGAGATTAGCTGTTTTAAATGATACGCAATTAAACCTGGTATTTGGAATATTCGAATTTTCCGGAACAATTTGATTCATGTTGGATGCTTCACCGCCACCACAAGATGTGATAAATAAATTTAGACTTAATACAAAAATTAAAGTTATGCTTTTCATCAAAATAGCTCCCTGCATATATTTGATATTAATTATAATATTTATTTTCTCTCCGACTGCTAAATAGAAATCGCCATTCATATAAGGTGTATGCACAGTTCTCAAAACATAAATATATATTGTCTAAACAACATTTTTTCAGCTCCTATTAAGAATTAATGGAAGGAAGAGCACTGTAGAACCGCTTTGCGTTTAATTTAGCACTTCTTTATTTCTACTTAGATCGCACAATATTCTCTAATATTATAAATAACTGGTCTTATTTTTTATTTTAAAATGCCGCTAAGTATCTTATACATATAAAACACGGTTAAATAAACAAGGCATAAAAATGAAAATAACCCCCTACTTTATTATTGCTTTAATATTATCACCAGGTCTATCGAGCGCAGGAAAAAGAACCACCGCGAGCATCATTGCAAAAGAACCTGTCACCATGATGGATATTGGCCTATTAAAACTAAATTCAGTTTTAAATAATAAAACCTTCCCTGGACTACGTGGTGCAACAATAGGAGCCAACTACAATGCCAGCCGTGGCACGATTGACATAAAGGTAAGTAAACCCGTAAAAAAAGCCAATCGTAAGCAATGTAAAAAAATAATCAATTATGCAAAGAAAATTTTTCTAAAAACGTCTGGCAAAAATAAAAATGCAAATATCCAACGTTATTTTAAACATGAAGGGACTAAATATAAAAACAAAATCAAATGGAAAAACTTAGCAAACAATGTTGTTATAACAAGTATTGTGCTCACTAAAAAAAACTATCAACATAGTGTTTATTGTCAAAGCAAACTGATGAAAAAGAAAATCACATACTGAGCCAGAAATAGTATTTATCCTGTTTCAAAGCATCTTTATTTTCTAAATGAACATATTTTTTTCATCACTTTTCATTCGCATAAAGGTAAGCGGCAATGCACTTGCACAAAAAAGCGGGGCTATCATAGTCTGCCCTCTATTATTCCTAAGCAAAGCGAAATAGGACCTGATAATCTGCCTCAGGCAGTTCTGATGTAAGGCCAAAACAAATAAAGTGCTGTTGGGTCATCCCTAATGAACTCCTTTGAAGTTATTGGGAAAATGCAATGCGGTCCTACAATGTGCACTGATCCCATTTATTGAACCGCATTTTTAACGACAAGACTATTGCTGGTCACAAAGCCCATGATATAGCTGTATGCATACGGGTTGGCTACGGCAAAATTATCGCCAATAAACAAGCAACTCTGCCCATCAAGCTTAATCGGTTTCACACTGGGGTTATAACGAAGACGGTGGTTAGCGTCAAAACTACCATAGGTGGAGGCGATGCGTTCTATCCAATCTGAAGGTCTAAATTTGTTGCCGTTCTCATTGATTCCAAAAATACAATTACCCGTTTTTTCAATTAACATAATACTTACCTAATACCTCTATAACAGGTAAGCGCCTTTAGCGCCTATATTAGTGGATGTTGATGTTAAAAATGAGGGTAATTGTTTC
>CAZGWS010000151.1:0-7745 GCA_964528805.1 uncultured Lentimicrobiaceae bacterium
TGATATTAAATTATGAGTGACCGATATTTTACAACACTGCTTTGGTTATTTTAACGCCCAGTAAACCGGCATTATCAAAAGTAACAACAGCCGCTTTACCGGCCGCCATATTCACAGCCCCTAACTTGGCGACTATCATGCCGTTGTTTTTAACGTGCTTACCAAGCAAGGTAACATTACCGCCAGTGGCGGCATTAATAATCCCGCTGTTTAAAACAAAACCATCGGTGCCAGTCAATGGCCATATTTTGGGTGGCTTGATGAATGGCGGTGGTGTTGCCGTGAGTGTGGATACTGCCACTGCCGCCGACAACGGCACCGCCTTGGGGTTGGCGTAGGCATTGGAAACTAAACCTAAATGAAAAAATAAAACGGTACTGCTTAAAACCGATAAGGGTTTTAATTTAAAGAACACTTTCACTTTTTCATTGCGTATTATTATTTTATTCATTGAATTTCTTCCCCTAGTCAAACCCATGTGTTCAGATCTTTATTTCAAAATAATATTCTTAAAATATTGTTTTGTCTGTTCAACCTACGGCCGGCTTAATATGGCAAAAATAGAATATTTTTTATTGGTCACCACATACCATATGCCATTATTGGCATCATCAACCACTGCAGCAAAACCAGTGTAGCCAGAGGTTCCGTCCAGATCAGGGCAGGTACTACTAGTACTTGCCCTACTAATAGCTCCACCTGTAACAGAATAAACATTGACGGCCACATCGGGAATACCAACGATACCTCCCCTTAAAATACAATCCCTAGCATTAGTAACACTGATTCTGTATGCATCAAATCGATATGTATCATCAGTGCGACTCATTGTTATGGATGTTTCCATTCCTGGAATTTTCATATAGACATTTCTATCAGAATTAGTCCCTGTACCCCATTCGGCATTACTCTGACTATCAATCGTTGTTTGGGCAGCACCTTTGTCGTATTCCACTATGTCAAATGTCCCATCCACACTCCCACCTGAAAAATCGCCTACTAGGGAGCCAACGTCTCCTTTTGCTAATGCAAAGGTTAACTGCACCCGTGAACGCGATGTTACTGTACCGGTCACCGCCACGCCGGTACTCACCACTTGTCCAGCTTGATAGATCGTTGCGGTACCCACTAAATCACTTTTTATAATAGAAGTAATGGTACCATCGAAAACTACATTGGAATCAGGCTTTACAATATCTGCATTAAAAAAGATAAAGCGGTTGCCGCTAATCAAACCTTTGGTCTTGTTTAATAAAATTGTGTTACCACTATTTGTAATGGTCTAATTAATTTGGAAGGTATTATAAGCTATAATACCTTCCAAATTAATTAGACCATTACAACCACATCTGTTGTTGAATATCTAACTGGAAGAGGGTATGGTTATTCGTGCTTTGAATTAAGCGAAGATATAGAAGGATTTAATAAGGTACTTGAAGATTGAGGGAAATTTTAAATGTTTGGAAATAAAAAGCGCATACAAGTCATTTAAATCTTTGCGCAACTCGGGCAATTAACCGCCTGCTTTGCGAGCGGCTAAGTGCCCACTTAACTCAGCATTATGTCTAATTAAAAAAGGAGAAAAATATGCCTTGGGAATATTCTCAAAGTACGGGCGAACTTAAACACAATGGTTTAAGAATCGCTATTGGGTATGCTGGCAAAGATAAAGGAAAAAATAATCCTAGTATGGAATCAATTCCATTCGTAGGCCCAATTCCAAAAGGTCTATATACTATAGGTGGTCCACGAAACACGCCAAATCGAGGTCCTTATGTTCTTGATTTAATCCCTAAAGGGCATAATGCACTCGGCAGGTCTGAATTTCTTATACATGGTGACAGTATTAAAAACCCAGGAAAAGCATCTGAAGGTTGCATCGTAATGCCTAGACTCATCCGTGAAAAAATCGCTAAAAGCGGAGACAAGCTGCTTAAGGTGGTTAATTAAAATGGAAAAGGTAAAATATAGTGGGATAATATTTTTATGTTTATTTTTTTCATTATCAACATACGCTGATAGCGAAAAAATATATAAACTTAATATATCAAAGAGTATTAAGATTAACATATATGAAAAAAACATACAGGCGGGTGTTAATAAAGATAATCTACCCAATGGAGATATAGTCTTTGGTGCAACAAGAAAACCTAAAACCTATATTAGTAAAATATTATTTACGGTAAATAATATCTCTTATACGCTAGAAAATAAGTACATGTATAATTCTTGGGGGAACAGACCGCTTAAAATAACAAACGTAATAAAATACTTTGATGCGCACTGCTATGACAATAAAAACTGTACTATACGAGGCATATTTTCCGATGCTGCTGGTTCTTTTGTTGCTGAATGGAAAATCATCAACGGCAAACCAACTAGAACAATTATTACCGACTCAAGTGATATTCTTAGTTTATTTTCAAAAAATATATCACCACCAGTATTTGAATAAAGGACATAACACATATGAGCCGAACTCGTGTCAATAGGCATAAGTAACTTATTTCAGTTATTACTAACTAAAAACTAAAGCAATTAACAAAGCCACAAATACTTCATCTGTCATGGTAGTTATGTCGATATACTTACAAATTTACCCAATTTGTTGCAGCAATAACTGTGCCGTTAAACCAATGCCCACAGTAAACAATAACGCAATACCCCAAACTATGGTGATCATCGGTGTTGATGCGGCTGAGTTATTTGTATCACTCGCAGAGCGAAGTAAAGGGGTCAAATCACTTTTAAAGCAATACTATCTAAACTACGCTTTATTCCATGCCAAAACCTAAATGAATTGAGTGCAGAATGCTTTTTACCATGTAACTTATTAAATGTATTATTAAGCAAGTGATTTGACCCCTTTCTTTAGATGAGTTTATTTTCAACGCTTCTTGCTATGGTTGCAGTTACTACATTTGTATCAATGCTCCTGTTTGTTCTTTTCGGCCAAGTTACAGTGCGAAAATTACGGAAAAACCCAAAAACGAAGAATGAGCTTGGTATAGAATTTGTCAGTGGGTGGGATATTATTAATGTGGCTCAGGCTATATCGATACCAAGATCAATTATGAAAAAATTTAATAAAACTCAATTATCTTTTCTGTATGCTAATGCAGATTTACTATATAAGTATACAAATACATTTGATCGATTTATAGCTAGACTATTTTATTGGTTATTCATGATTGCAGGACTTTCAGGGGCGTTTTTGGTATTGCTGAATGCGTTATCTGTCTTTGATTAATGTACCATGATGTTATTATGAAATAATTCAACTAACCATGAGTTTAATTTCGATTATTATAGGCATACTAATTGCGATTGTATTTGTTGTAATGGTTTTATATGTTGCTTTTGGACAAATCACCGTCCGTAAACTTAGAAAAAATCCTGAAACAAAAAATGAACTTGGTATGGAATTTATTAGTGGTTGGGATATTATTAATGTTGCACAGGCACTCGCCATGCCAACTTTTATAATACGTAAATTCAGAAATACAAAGCTTTCTTTTCTCTATGCAAATGCAGATATTCTAATAAAGCATACGAATAAATTCGACAGGATACTGGCTTTTTTGTTCTATTGGCTGCTTATGTCTTCAGGACTTTTTATGGCAGGTTGGGCGTTTTTGGATGTTACTGGCGTGTTGAGTTAAATAAAAATTCCATGGTGTAGATATTGATGGGAACGAGATTTATTTATTGAGTCGAGTAGTTTTGCAGCAAGTGCTACTGCGGGTATGATTACAGTTAATGCCGGTAGTGCAGTATTAGGTTTTTTGATGGTTGCTACACCTATTGGTTGGATGGGGTTAATTGTAGGTGGTGTAGTGATTGCTGGCGCAGCTGCTGCCGTTTCTCTGGGGGCAAATAGCTATGTCAGTAGAAATGCTGGGGATGCTTATAATGATATTATGAAATGGTTAAATATTTTATGAATATAAATGTTTTGCTCGTTAGTATAATAATTGGTATGACTTTAATTACCATGATTCTTTATGTATTATTTGGTCAAGTGACGGTTAGAAAATTAAGAAAAAACTTAAAAACAAAAGATATTCTTGGCGTTGAGTTTGCTAGTGGTTGGGATATTATCAATGTTGCTCAAGCGCGCTCCATTCCAAAATCGTGGGCTCAAAAGCTAGAAGGTAGTTCCATATCATTTTTATATGCAAAATCAGATATTTTATTAGAACACACCACTAAGTTTGATCGCATACTTGGGATTACCTTTTATATTACTATGTATGTTACCGGTATTTTTATTATTACAGTAGTACTTTTGGATTATTCCGGTGTATTAGATTAGATATTTTTGAAAATATAATAAAAAAGGGGGCATTGTGAACCCTTTTTCGCTTTTGACGCCTTTTGGCAGTCCATGTTGACGCGAGTGTTATGTGATTATTTGCTACGTGAAGAAATTATTTTTTTTATACTACTCCTATCTATAGTATTATTTTTCTGTTGAAGAAAATTTATAAATTCTTCTGGACTAAGTTTGAACTTAATATCTTTTTTATTGATGTCCGCACCATTATTTAATAAAAATTTAACGAGTTCTTTGTCATTAAGTAAAATTGCAGCATGTAGCGGAGGAAACCCATCAATTGCGCTTGGCTTATTGATAGAAACACCTTTAGAAATAAAATATTTAAGAAACTTATACCTCTTATTATGATCAGATATTCCTAATAGAAAATTTAATCCAGCTCTACTCTCGATATATTTAATATCCTCCTTCGTTAATCGAAAATTGAACAGGTAATACTCATATACACTTGATGGTATATAACTCGTTTCTTCATTAGTTGCATTTATAACTATAAATTCTATGTTTTCCGTTGACATTTCATATGTGGCAAGCCCTACAATTGACAAAGGGATTAGTAGTATTAATGATATAATAACCTTTCTCATACTACCCCCCATACCATCGGTTTTATATTTGAATTACTATTTAATTTATACGCAACAAACCCTGAATGATCTATTTCATTAATTGCTGCGTTAGCCACATACGATTGTAATACAATAAGAAAATTTAATTCTAATTGTTTTCGCACAATGTCATATATTTTTATTTGCATTAAATCCTTTGCCGTTGCATGTTTGAACCAATGTTTTAATGCCTTTTTGCCAAATTTCATTAAGATTTTTTGAAAGCCTGCACCGGGGTTAAATACACCACCAAATAATGCTCCAATAAAGCCAAGTGCATATGAGGCATCAACAGCCTCAAGAAGTAAGCCTTGGGCAAACTCTTTAATACGATCGTTAATTTTCATCCCATCAATTAAATTATGTTGGTTCTTGAAAATAAATTTAAGAATTATTATGGTTTCTTCATCATCAAAAATAAGTTCTTCTTTTTTGAATCTTTGTAAGTAAATATGTTTATTCATACTTTTCTCCTTGTTTTAAACATAACTACTATTAGATTGAACATAGTGAATACATTCAGTCTGTTGTACTTTATAGCTTTGCCAATCGATGGTCATATTTTGGGTGGCATTGATTGTGCCAGAGCTTCCCCAAACGTGTGCCCGAATTTAACAGATTAAATAAGTGTGTGCTATACATAGTGTCCACATTTCAAAAGAGTGGTCATTATTTGGTTATTTTATTCGAGCTTGTTTGTAGAGATTAGCTTTCAATTCGAAATATAGTTTTTGATTTAATAGTGTTGTAAAACATGATCATCATCTTTCGGGTAGAGTGAGGGCAATTTCTTTTTGTTTTCTTTATTAATCTTTATACATGTTTTTTTGTCAATAGTGTAAATAATGTCTTTATATATCGCCCATGAATAACTAGGTACCTCACATTGTTTATAGCCTTTTTTAAATAAATAATTCTCTGTTAAATATTCTGCAATTGGAGGTAGGAGAATTGCAAGAACTAAACCTGAAATAACTATTCTCACGAGAATTTTGATTATTTTATCTGATGACGATTTCTTCGCACAAAGCTCAATCACCATAATAAACAGTAAAGCACCGGAACTAACCCCAACGCCAAGCATATAATATGCTCCTCTTACGAATACAATACTTAAAGATATTTTCTGAAATTGTTCGATCATACTTAGTAGTGTAAAGCTAAAATATATCAAAGCACTTAGCGTCATAACTGTAAATGTAAATAAAGTTAATGCACGCGTTAAAAATAAGGATATGGGGTTACTCATTAAATTAATAAAATATTGGTATATTTGAAGTGAATTTTCTCAGATGATAGCTAGCAAAATTGATAACAATTCGACGCGCAGACTCAATTGTATGATCAATAATTGAGTCAACAATATTATTCTTTACCATTTGCACATCATGCTTGACTTCACTTATAGATGATATTGTTTTTTCGGTCAACTCATCTAATCCGGCAATAATTAATTCTGTTATACCATAGCGTTTATCAATCATATTTAAGGCCGTTGTCACAGCCAAACCAACTACTAGTACTGCTAAAATTGGTCCAATGGCAACCGTTGTTATAGCAGCTACTCCTGTTGCAATTGCTATCGAAGCCCCCGTTGTAATACCTACTTTAACAATATCCATTGCTAGATGACCTACTAGTTTAGTTAAGGTTGATTGATCTGTTAAAAAATATTCAATAACTCGAAAAACGGTTAATAATACCACAGAAATAATTCCTCCCATTCTGGCTGCACTAATAGCACCGGCTTTACCTAACCCCATTGCAATCACTTTTGGGTTTTTTATTCCATACTTTGTTCCCGTCAGCACTCTTCTTAAACCCGGTCGGCCTTTAATAATAATATGCGGTCGCCCACCATAGGTTTTAACATAGGCTTTTGCGCCTATACCTCCTAAATCACCAATTAGTTTTGATAGTGTGACAACATCACTCGCAGAGGCTGTGTAATTTGCCCCAACTTCAGCTTTACTTTTAAATTTATTCCAAGCTTGAGTCACTCTGTCTTTCTTTGAGGTTTTGGACAAACGTACAATCGCATCCATTTCATCCAATGAAACAATAAACATTTGATGTTGATTCGACTGAATTTTTTGTTTTAGCACTTTTTTTGCTTGTTCTGTTAACATCGCTCACTCCTTGTAATCGTTTTTATTCTTAAAAAGATTTATATTTTCGATTATTTCCTTAAGCCTGCGCCCGAAGGTAACAAATTAAATAAGTGTGCGCTATGCACGGTGTCGCAGATTTTAAAAAATAAGGAATAGATTGGTTATTTTGTGAGCAAGTTTAGTTTTCTTGTAGGGATTGGCTTACAATAGTACCACCCTCGTTTAAGTGGGATATTACACCACGTCTTTGGCGGCATCTTCTGGAGTCAACCAAGTGTCGGGACGAATGCCTTCGAAGATTAGGTTGGCCACAGTTTCACAGACATATTTACCATTGGGAATATTATCAACACTGTTATGTGTAATAAAGGAAAATAGAATCAAATATCAAAAGAGTGAAATCAGTAACAAGTATAAAACTAAATTTAAGCTAAAATAAAGAAGTATTTGCCATTATTCAGCGATAATGGCTTGCGAAGAAACTATTTAATCTAATCGATTCAAATAATAAAATAGTTTAAAAATAATGGCTAATTACAAACAACTGCGAAAATTTAAAAAAGAAGAATTGTTATTTAATGAGGAAGAAACTCGGATTATTTTAAAATTTATTTTTGATCCTGCTGATCACAGCACTATCGAATCGATCAATGTAAATGATACGGTGAGAGGCTTTGCTCAAGGTCT
>CAZGWS010000152.1:0-7735 GCA_964528805.1 uncultured Lentimicrobiaceae bacterium
CTCTTGTTCTTCACTGTAAACGTTTTTGCAACGCCAGTTAATGTCAACAAAGCAGATAGTAAAACGATTGCAAGTGCATTAAAAGGCATCGGTGTCAAGAGAGCAGAAGCCATTACCAAATATCGCTCAAAACATGGTAAATTTAAGGCGGTAAATGATTTAGCAATGGTAAAAGGTATTGGTGACAAGATTATTCAGAAAAACAGAAAAGATATTCTTCTTAAATAACATTCTTCAATGTAGAATAGAAATGCTTTGACAGAATTTTATTGTCAGAGCATTTACCACAGGTTGTTTTCTGAATATAAACATTAGAAAATAATAAATATTATCTGCTAATCGTAATACGTAAGAGTTTTTAGAATGTTGACTACTCAACGTTGTGTATTAGTTGTCAAATGATATTGAATTTTAAACACATGCAGAATGACTTATATAACTGATGTGGTATTTTTGAAGGCGATAGCTACGAGTTACGTATTTTCTATTTTTGGTCAATATGGGTAAGAGGGTAATGCACGCTATTTATACTCAAAATATGCGATATCAGCTTCAGATATGTCAATTTTACTTGTTATGATACAGATATAGTCAATGAAAAAAATAATAATTATGCGTAAAAATAATAGACTACAGGTTTATATCATTTTATTGCTACATACCTTCAGAGCACAGGAGCAGCGCATAGTAATTGATGTGACTGTTTTGAATCATTCAGGATTAGCAGAAAGACAAGTCAATCTCGCAAGTTATTTCATGATTGTTTCGTAATAGTGTCTCTGCTATTTTGTTCCGCAGAAAGCCATGAGTATGCTCAGTAACTGAGCATACGTAAAGCTGATAGCCTGTATAGTATTAGTGACTATTTTTCTGTGCCTATTAGGGGCCAAGCAAAATTTTAGAAGACCTTTCTGATCAGTAACTATACTATATATGCGACATTTAATCGATTAAATTATCAATACTCTATTGGTAATTATAAAGAAACTATTTATTATAATTCTGCAGTTGTTTTTTCTTGGAGATAAATCTTTAATTGCGACTATATATTCTTCCTTGTAATAAACCGAAATTTAAGATATGTGGGTTGTTTTAGTATAAAATCAGCCTCTAAACCAGATGATGATTATAATATAATTTATTCAATTTTCTATTAACAATATTTAAGATGCCGTTTAACACATATACCTTTTTTGCCTTCTTTGCGGTTTTACTGATTGTGCATTATTCACTGCGAAATTGGAAAGCACAAAAAATCAACTTATTGACGGCCAGTTATTTGTTTTACTCGGCATGGAATCCTGTATTTGTTCTGCTACTTATTTTATCGACAGTATGTGATTGGTATATTGCTAAAAAAATATTTAATAGCAATCATCAAAAAAAAAGAAAATCATATTTAGTATTTAGTTTGCTGTTAAATTTAGGGCTTTTGAGTTATTTTAAATATGGTGGCTTTTTTCTTGAAAATAGTATATATGTGTTAAGTTTGATGGGAGTTGTGTTTAAGCCTGTTGACATTGATATTATACTTCCGGTTGGTATTTCATTTTATACATTCCAAACTTTATCGTATTCACTTGATGTTTATCGACGTAAAATTAAACCTGGTAAATCATTGTTAGACTATGCTCTATATGTATCATTCTTTCCACAACTGGTTGCAGGGCCTATTGTGAGAGCGAATGACTTTATCCCGCAATGTGAAACTCCTCGAAAACCTAGCCAAGATCAGTTTGGCTGGGGGTTATCACTTTTAACAATCGGGCTGTTTATGAAAATGATTATCGCTGATGAGTTATTAGCCCCTGTTGTAGATAAAGTCTATCAGGCTCCAGAACTGTATGGGAGTATAGAAACCTGGGCAGCGATATTTGCGTTCTCGGGACAAATATTTTGTGATTTTAGTGGATATTCAACCTGTGCGATTGGTGCGGCATTGTGTTTGGGTTTTGTTCTTCCTGATAATTTTAAAGCACCCTATGCCGCAGTGGGATTTAAAGATTTTTGGAGTAGATGGCATATTAGCTTATCAACTTGGTTGCGTGATTATTTGTACATTAGTCTGGGTGGAAATCGTATCTCAGTAAGAAGAACAAGTATTAACTTAATGATCACTATGTTAATTGGAGGTTTATGGCATGGTGCATCATGGTTGTTTGTGATTTGGGGTGGCTTGCATGGTTGCTATTTGATAATAGAAAATAAAATTAGAACATTGCATGTAAACGAAGTATCTATAATTACTCGTTTTTTTATAATTATATTAACTTATATTGTTGTTTCTCTTACATGGGTGTTTTTTAGATCTCAGAATATGCATGATGCAATGACTATATTCAGTAATATTTACAATGCCACGCCAGCGAAGCAATCTTGGCAAGACGGGCTTACAGTATCCGAAATAAATATATCACTATTGATTGCTTTACTGCTTTTGTTCTGGCATATCTACATAAGAGAAAGTAGTATTGAAAGTTTTTACAGTAAAATACATCCTATTTTTAGGTCTGTCTTATTGTTATCACAAATAGCCATTATATTTCTATTTTCATCAGGAGATGATCGTGCGTTTATCTACTTCCAGTTCTAACGACAGGCTGCCTAGAGGCTGTTGGTTAATAATCTGGTTTTCGACAATTGTCCTATTTTTTCTAGCACTTTTATTCGTAGAGTTTGATATTCGTAGATCAGGATGGACAGCATCAGTGGTTGATTCAGAACGACTTTGGGCTCAGCAACGTAAGCGAGCTTCTGATTTAAAAGATCAAGCAATCATCTTAGTTGGAACATCTAGAATTCAATTAGGTATGGATTTGCAAGTCGTTAAGCAAGTTTCAATGCTTGAACCTGTACAACTTGCTATTGACGGCTCTCCATTTATGCCAGTATTACAAAGTCTTGCGCATGATCCAAATGTGACAGGCACTGTAATAGTTTCAGTTAATACAAATCTAAACTTAGATGAGCAATCACGATCCTCTTTGTGGGTACAATATTATGAAGATAACATCACAAATGATAAAGAACCTTATAAAGTAATCAATGAAGCAATCATGATGTACTTTGAAAACAATATGGTTACACGACTTGAGGGAGCAAAACCGTTTACTATTATTTCTACATTAGCATTTAAGGGAACTTCTTTTGGAAACTATTTAGTTACGCATTTTGATAGATCAAGGGATGCTGATTATAATCAAGTTAAAATGCCACATTACTATATGCGAAGAGCACAAAGACATTATGGTGAAGATATACTAAGAGGCAAAGTCTCCATTGATGAATTCTTTGCAATTTATGAAAACGCAATTAATAATATAAAACCTATGAATAATAGTGATTTTGTAGAAAAAGTTGATTATTTAATGAGCCTAATTAAAAAAATTGAAGAAAGAGGCGGAAAAGTCATACTTGTTCGTTTTCCTACAAGTAAGCTAATATGGAGTATTGATCATAAAAGATATCCAAGAGAAATATTTTGGGATAAGATATCAAAGAAACATAATCGATCAGTTCATTTTTCTGATTATCCATCACTGTCAAAATTTAATTTACCTGATGGGTCACATCTTGATTTTCGTGATAAAAAAGACTTTACAAAGTCGTTGATGAGGGTAATTCTTAACTGAGATTAATATCGGGAACTCATCTTGTATATTCAAGAAGTTATCTTTACTTAAATTAAGTATTCTTAGGTTAAGCTGCCAATAGTTGTTGGCTGACGACTGTACAAATATAGAAAAGCACATCTACAGCTGCTGACCATAAACGGCTCAAAATAGTAAGCACTACTGCAATTTCTCCTGGTAAGACAATAGATAGAAGCACAAAAAGCACACCATCCCTAACACCAATTCCACTTGGAAGAAGAGGTGTGGCCATACCTATTGCACCAGATAAATTATAAGTTCCTACAAGATAGAGATACAAGTTTGATGAAATAGAAGGATCAACAGATTTTACTAGAAGAAAAAAGGAAGATCCTGATAGAAATGCTCCGATTGAATATAGAATGAAAGATTGAAATGTAGCTATGCCATTAATTTTAAGATCGGGACCAGGCTCTTGCTTCTTGATAATTAAATATGCTTTACGTATAAGAGCATTAAATATCATTGGGTTCAATATGATGAGGCATAGGATAGCTATACATATTAAAGCAAGTTTTATTGTGTCTGAGATTACATTAAGTCGAGAGTCAAGTCCGAGTAAAAACATTGAAACCACCATAAGTGCTACTATTTGTACCACACCTTCAAGTAAAGAAGAAACAGTTAACCGACTCTTTGAAATTCCTAATGCGTTAGCTAGATAAATTTTAGCAGCTATCCAGGTGATAGTGCCGGGTATATACCTTCCCATCCATGCTTTTGAATAAGTGGTGCTTAGGATGCTAAAATGCGGTAATGAAGTGCTTCCCAATTGTATCAAAATAACTCGCCAGATAAAGACGCCCCAATAGCGGAAAGAGATTGCAATGAGGGTTGATAATAGTAATAATGGGAAGTTAAGGGTCAATTCAGATAGCTTGGAATAGTCGATACTTTTGAGGTATATATATAAAAAAATAATAATTAATACAAAAAAAGATAAGTGAACTATTCTTTTTTTGAATGTGCTCATAGCTTTTCCTGTTTAAAGTTTTTATTAATAAACGATCCTAAATCTAATAAATTAAGTTCTCTAGTGTTAACGTATGTTAATTCTTTAAATTGTTCGACTAGCCTCTGAATTACTTTTTCTTCTAGTTTGATGATTTGTTCGACTGCCATTTTGTCAGCAATGAGTTCATATAAACTGTCATTGAGATCTTCAGATTCCATTATTTCTCTTGCCAGTTGCAGCGAGTTTGATTGATTAATAATTTTCACTGCTGTTGATGGTCCTTCTTTTACAAGGAAGAAAATTCCTACATAAGGTACCGTTTGGCCGAAGGGGTTGTGATTAAAGATTTCATCTGCATGTACTCGCGTTGAAATGAGAAATTCAGTGCGGAGGATTTTTTCTAAGAAGAATCTCAATATATTTTTTGTGTAGATAGCAAGTTTATATCTCAATGGTACATTTGCACCATGTAAGTTATTGATGTTGTATGTGAATAGGTGTAATGGACGTGGGTATGGATAAACCATTTTATTGTTGGTATCAACAAAAAGCAAATCATCTCCAAGTAATTTATAAGCATGATTCAAAAGTGCGATGCTAAATGTGGTCTTTCCTGTTCCCCCATAAGCTGGAAACATGTAGCCATTTTTTTCATCGCAGACACCTCCTGCATGCATGAAGATTACATTTTGTTCTAATAACTTAAGATACATAATAGGTTCTAGTATCTGGGCTTGTAAGAATACACCGATTGCATTCATATAAACTTTATCGATAAAGTGTCTTTTAAAATATATAATAACTTCGTTAGTATTCAAATGTTTTACAAGGTAATTGAAAGTGAATAGTTTTTTTAGATGGATGGTTCGCCTAATGTCAGTACCTTGTTCTGGCGGGAGATTTTTTACAATTTTCACTATGATTGTGGGTGCATTCTGACATAGTGACGTGTTATCAGAGATTCGTAGGTACTCATTGTTAAAGTAATTATTATACCCTCTATGATTATCCGTATCTATAATTATGTTTAATCGATCATAAAAATTAAAAATCATCACTGGCGGCGCCTTTTAAAAGATGGTAATAATTACTTGCTATCGTGTCCCAGCTAAATTGGATTGCTAACTCTTTGTTTTCTTTTTTAATAGTCATTAATTCGTCACTAGTGAGTTTGGTGGCAAGGATAAGCTTTTCTTTTAGGTCTTCGGATGACTTTTGTGCAAATAAAAAGCTATTAACCTTATTTCCCAATATAACCTCACCGCCTGAAACATTGCTTGCAAGTATAACTAATCCTGCAGCTAGACCTTCCATTAGCACTACTGGAAAACCCTCACTATCTCCAGAACTATCGATAATTGAAGGTAAGCATAAAAAATCAGCAAGTGAGAGGAGTCCATATTTTTCATCACCATGAACATATCCAGTGAAAATGACATTGTTGAGTTTTAACGATTGAGCTTTTATTATCAAGTATTTTTTCAGCTGCCCATCTCCGGCTATAACAAGTTGTAAATTCTCGCGTAGATTCTTAGGTAATAGAGAAAATGCTTCCAGCAAATATACCACTCCCTTCTTCTCTGTTAGTCGTCCCAAAAAAAGAATAATAGGTTTGTCATTGATAGAGTGTTTGTTCTTGATATGGTCTAAGGTTAATGACTTTATTGAAGGATTGTGTATGTTTACTCCCATTGGAATAATCATTAATTTTCTTGAGTATACATTTTTCCACTCTTCCTCACTAAAGAAATCAATTAATTTGTTTGCTGTTCTCTGTGAAACTGCTGTATATGCTCTAGAGCTCCTGCAAGTCCATTTTATAAGGTATTTTGCAAAAGGAACTTTTCTCAATACTGAGATATCAGACGCATGTGTGGTGAAGATAAATGGAATTCCTGTAAATTTTGAGACCAAGGCAGTTGTAATAGCTTGTGGAGTGAACCAGTGAGCATAAAGTAAATCGGGCTTTTCCTTCCTGGCCAGTTTCAAGAGCGATATAAATTGAAAAAGAAATAAAAAAGGAATTTGGCAATAGAGTAGTTTATTCGCTTTTAGTGCTGGTAGAACGCCTCGACCTGTAAGAAGCTCGAAGCGGAGCGGCCAAAAATAGTGAAACCGTATTTCAGTGTAAAAGTCATTTTTGTCGATTCTTTGTGTCGTTCGACTATAGTGATTATGGGGAGCATGAATAATAATACATAAGCTGATGTCGAGTTTATTCAAGTATATTGCTTGTTCCTTAACAAAAGCTGGAACTTCGTCAGAGTCGGAAGATGGGAGAGTGGAGGTGGTAATAAGTAGCTTCACTATATTATTAGACTCAGAATAGTTGATAATTTAAGGAGATGTGGTAAACAAGCTTAAAATAAATGTTTATTGTAGATTATTAGCGACTGGCTAAAAAGGTCATCTGGTGCTGGCTAATTACAAGAAAGAAAGTCAGTTTTCAAAACAATTAAATAGATTCATTTGGCATAGCGTTAATGTACAACCGAATCTATTTCATTATTATTCATATGTTAAAAAATTGGCTAAACAAGAAAAACCCAATTGGATTATCGGTCATTCTGATGCCTATTTTGGCATTATGGCGGTTAACATTGCTCGAAAAGTAAACTGTCAATCTTTGATTGATGCTTATGACAACTATGAAAGTTATATACCTTGGTTTAAACCATTGTATTGGGTATGGCAACGATTTTTGTGGCTGGCCCTAATATTAACAAAGTTAGTTAAGAACAGAAAACCTGGTAATGTCACTAAGAAAGTCATTTCAATGTGCGCAGACCCTCTTTCTCTCTCAAAGATAAAATTGCCGTCAGGGAGCAGTTTAATATTCCCCAAAGATAAATTTATTATTGGCTACAGCGGAAGTATATTTGCTGGTCGTGACATCGATATTCTCTTCAAAGTATTATATTGAAATATATCAACTTAGTCCAAATGTGATTAATGTGTTTTCAGGGCGTATGCCAGTAAACGTTGAGTTCCCTTCAAATACTTATTGGTTAGGTTATATCGAAGATGAGTCAATGCCGCATCTTCTCAGTTGTTTTGAGGTGACTATTTCCATGAATAAAGACAGTGAATTTGGAAATTTCAGCTATCCAGTAAAAATATTTGAAGC
>CAZGWS010000153.1:0-7708 GCA_964528805.1 uncultured Lentimicrobiaceae bacterium
TTTTAACAAGAATAATAACTATATCTTATTGACAATATATATTATATGCGTTTTTGTTTTATTACCACAAGTTACAACCTTGGGGTATATGGGGGTTTTGCTTTTTCTGCAAAATACTGAATTTTGTTTTGTGGGGATTTGGGGTGGGTTTATTTTTCGTTTTGTCTTTTGTAACCTATTTGTTTTCTAAGTTATGGGTTTTCTTGTTTTTCTATTAATTCGTCCAAATAGCTATATACCAGTTCTATGTTTTTATTCTGATTCTCAAGTTTCTTTTTGATTTTTGCTATTTCCAGTTTTACGCTTAAATTATCGGTCAACAATTGTCGGACTCTTGTAAATATTCGCATTATCTGGATATTTACATTTATTGCTTTCTCACTATTTAGAACTGATGACAACATCAAAACAGCGTGTTCTGTAAACACTATAGGATTATATCTTGTACCACTTAGAGGTACGCATTACAAATGCGCAGTAGTGATTGCAAATGTACACCAACATATATTATTTTCTTCTTTTGAATTTATCTCTTGCCTGTGTGGCAAAGTCGTCAAATTTATCTCTTAGCCCACCCATTTCTTTGCGAATCGACTTTTCGATATTTGAGATGGTAACAGGGTCGCCTTTCATTTCGAGTTTTTCGGCAACTGTGCGTGCCGGGGGAATTATAATCCACAGAATTATGTAGGCTAGTATGCTTAATCCTGAGAATGTTGCTATTACAAAACCAATGCGAAGCCAAACCATATCAATTCTAAAATAGGCTCCAAGTCCTGAGCAAACGCCACCTACCATGCCGTTGTCGATATCTCTGAAAAGACGTTTTGGTCTTACTGTATCATCATCAGTATTTTGCTGTTGTGTATTGTCTTCAAAGTCAGATGGTTTTCCCATTATTGACATTATCTCAACAACATCATCAACTGATATTACTTCTTTTTTACTGCTTAACTTCTGCTGAAATAACTCTGCCACTCGTGCTTCGATATCGCTTATTATTTCATCGCCTCCTGATGTATTTGAGAAATGTTTGTTAATATCTTTTATGTAATCTTTCAACATTTTGTAAGCATCGTCGTTAACATGAAAAACAATGCCTGCAATATTAATATTCATTATTTCATTCATTATTAGTTGATTTTATGTTAATTAAGTTAAATACAGAGTTGGATAGCTGAGTCCAGTTGTTAATTAATGACTCCATAACTTTGATGCCATCTTTTGTTATGCAGTAATATTTTCGTGGTGGTCCTGATATTGATTCTTCCCAGCGATAACTGAGCAATTTTTCGTTTTTCAGACGAGTAAGTAGTGGGTAAACAGTGCCTTCAACTACAAGTATTTCAGCCTTTTTTAGAGTTTCAATGATAGTGGAAGCATATGATTCTTTATTTGAAATTATTGATAATATGCATAGCTCCAGTACGCCTTTCCTCATTTGTACCTTTGTTTTTTCCGGTTTCATGCTGCAAAGATAATAAAAATATAGTACCATGTGATGCATAGTACTATATTTTTATTCAAATTAGTTTGTTTTTATTGAAATGTTCATGGTGAGTTACGGCAGCGGGAGTGATTGTAATGGTAGCTTGCCGAAATGCAGTGCACATTTTTTGTTAGCTTTAAGAGGCTGACGGAGGAAGCCCTGTTAAAGTTTACAAAAAAGTGTAGTGCATGAGGCAACTACAAATGGAAAGCACGGTATGCCTGCCGAAATGAAATGCAGGCAGGAATGACCGCCATAAAAATAAAAATCGTGTAAAGCATTAGTGTTCATTTTGTTGTTGTGGCGATTGATTGGTTAGCGATTTAACTTTTATGGACTATCTTTGCGCTTTAATTTGTTACGTTATGAAAGTGTTAATACTAAATGGGCCCAACCTGAACCTTACCGGTGTGCGAGAGACGAAGATTTATGGCACGCTGTCGTTTGAAAATTATCTTGATGAGCTGGCAAAAAGATTTCCGCTTATCGACATTGGTTACGATCAATCGAATGTGGAGGGCGAGATAATTAACAAGATGCAAGATGCTAACTTTGAGTATGATGCAATAATTTTAAATGCCGGTGCATATACTCACACATCTGTTGCCATTGGGGATGCTGTTAAAAGTTTGGAAATACCTGTTATTGATGTACATATATCGAATATATTTTCGCGTGAAACATTTAGGCACACGAGCTTTATTGCGCCATATTGTATTGGTACTATAGCCGGATTTGGCTTAGATTCGTATAGAATTGCCTTATCGTTTTTTAAGAAATAGCTTGCATTTAGGTTAGCTAAATAACTTTTTAAGCTGTTTAAAAGTTTTCACATTTAGCAGATAATGGTCGATAGCAGTATTGCCGTTATAGATTTTACTAACGTTTTTGCGTACCGTATTTTTACGTTTTTTGCGTATATGTGTCCAGTTTTGATAAAAGTAATAATGTGCCTTAATTACTGCAATAAAATCAGCAAAACCTCCCTGAAGTAAAAATTTAATACCCGCCAATCCGTCTAAGAACAGTCGCGATATTAAAATTGCGTATAACTTATCTGATGGTAGATTTTTATACAGCAATACGAAATTATTTCTAAAGTTTAGGTAGGTTTTACGTGCTGAGCCCACGGGCAAAGTACCGCCGCCAATATGATAAACAACCGACGATGGGCATACCATAACTTTAAAACCTATACTTTTCATCCGCCAGCAGAGGTCAATTTCCTCCATGTGGGCAAAAAAGTCATCGTCGAAGCCGCCAAGTTTATGAAAAACATCTGATCGTACTATCATACATGCACCCGAAGCCCAAAATACCTCAATTGGGTTGTCATACTGTCCGTTGTCGGTTTCGAGAGACTGAAAGATGCGTCCCCGGCAAAACGGATAGCCATAGCTATCAATAAAACCACCGCTTGCACCGGCATATTCAAATTTTTGTTTTTGATGATAGGATTTTATTTTTGGCTGGCATGCACCTATGTTAGCATCAGATTCCATTATTTCAACTAATGGTTTAACCCAGTTTGGGGTAACTTCAATATCTGAATTTAATAGTATGTAATAGTCGGCTTTTATTTGTTGAAGAGCCATATTATAACCGGTTGCATAGCCTCCATTTACTTGATTTTTAACAAGTTTAACATTGGTGAACTGACTTTCAAGGACTTCAACTGAGTTATCAGTAGAGCAATTGTCGGCAACCCAAATATCGGCATCGGCTGAGCTAAATTCAATAACTACAGGAAGGAATTTTTTTAAAAACTTAACCCCATTATAATTTAATATTACTAATGCTACTTTTTTCAAATTGGTTAATAATTTTAGTATGGTTGTTTATAGGTTTGGGTAGCCTTACTGCCCCAGGTTGAGGGGATTATTGCATCGTCAACGCTATTTGGATCCCAAGTACGTCGATAAATAACGGTTTCCCATCTATAATTATTAAGTTCGCCAACGGCATCGGAGTGGATTAGTTGAAAATCGTTAGTTACTAAATCGTGAGTATAAAATACGAACTTTTTATTATGTTGTTCATTTAGAGTGTAATAGTGCCATATTTCGTATGGATATGCTGCCGGCTCAAAATATTGCTGCGAGATAATATTAGGTTGACCGTATTGCAGATATACTCTGCCTCTATCGGTTTTGTAGCCGGGTTGCGAGACCGATTTAAAGTTTTTATTAGCTTGTTTAACAAGTAATAGATAATCGCTCCAAGCTTGTTCGGGGTTCAGTTTATCTCGCTCAATCCAGAAATTGAGAAAATATTTACGCAGTTCCTCAATATCAGCTGTTTTGAGTTGATTTTGGATATACAACTTTTCGGTATTAGTTGAAATTGGTGTTAAGTAATCGATATACATGGCGAGTGTATCTCTACCGGTAATCTTTCCGGCAAAAGTATTTTGTGTGTTTAATGTTAAGAGGTTATTTAAGTTGAATCCTGTAATAGGGTTGTAACGCTGAAAAAATATTTGTTTACTTGCCAGTATTTTATTTGTGCGATTGCGAGCTTCGAGTACTAACAAGTAATTTCCGCTCGGTAGCTTTGAGATGTTGAACGAGTTTAAGATTACAACTATCTGCTCGGGTGTTATTTTCTTTCGCTGATAATATTGGTCGAGCTTTTTATCAGCTTCAAAAGGTCTGATATAAGATGTTAATAAAAAAGGGGCATCGCCAAGTACTAATTTACTGTTATACAGCTCTGTATAAAATGATAACGTATTAATCGACTGTGGATAATAGTTTGTTATGTTAGGTGTAAGGTCGAAGCCATTTTTTTCGAGTGAGCTTGACCCATTGGCTTTTTGGTAGGAACTTAGTAACTCAATACCTGAAAAAGTCATGCTATCGGTTGGGAAATTTATTGCAAATTTATCATATGATGTTAGGGTTTTATCGGTACTATTTTCATCTTTAAGAGATATTTCGAGATTGTACTCACCTACAGGAAGGGCATATCGATGAACGTCGAGCATGTTAATGTTATTCTGTAAAGTGTCCTTAATAACAGGGCTTGACAAAGTGTATTTGGCAAAGTTTACAATTGAGTCACCCCGTTTGAAAATAATTTGAACATCAATATTTCCCTGATAATATCCATCTTTGTTTTTGATGTAATTGAGACTTCTGCCATTTACCGAGAGGTAAGTTTCAATGTATGGTTTGTTTGTTGGTGTTGTGAATGTAGAGTATGACAGATATGCCCTTAAGTTTTGAGCAACACTTGTAATTACAAATGCCTGTAATAATGCCACTAATAAAAAAATTGTTTTCATATATATGAAGTTTAATAGTGGCAAAGTTAATGCAATTGATTATCACAGTCAATTTTTTTAATAAAAAAAGGGGAATGTATCTTTAAATGACACACCCCCCTTTAAAACCAAAAATTAATATATGTTTCTTGAAGCGAACTATTTAGTAATTATATTTCCGGATTTATGAACTGTTACAACGTCGTCAAGTTGGCCCGATACTGATAATGTTCCTGTATATGATGCTGAATAACCAAGACCATTTGTAACTTTAACTTCGTAATTTGTTACAGGACTGCCAGAGAAATAATGTACCTGAATAATATAGTCTCCGTCAGGAATATTGCTTACCCAATAAATATTTTCCGGTCCAAAGCCATCTGTATCATCTCTGTCAAGATAACCTCCCGAGGCAGAAAAAGCATTTCCATAATACAATTTTTCGCCAGATGGGTCGGTAACCCACAGGTCAATGTCTGTATTAGCCGTATCCCATGATAAACCAATTTGGAGCACACCATCTTTATCTGGTAAATCATTTAAATTTTCTTTATTAATGATTATTTCATCCTCTTCGATAGATGTTGTTAATTCAGATAATTCCAATTTTGGGATATTAGTATTAACCCAATGGTCTTTAAGGGTATGTGCGTATCCTTGAAATTTTTGAACCATGTTACCGGAAATTTCAGTTGCGCTTTCTGATAGTGTTTCAATTTTACTTTGAGCATTATTTAAAAAATCACTCCACTTATCAGTTATTACAACTTCTATAGCTGTTGATGCTACAATAAGTGTGCTTCCACCTGCCACTAACCATACACCAGCCGGTGCGCCAATAACACTTCCGCTTAAACCAAGTCCGCCTAAAGTTAACGCAACTCCTGCTTTTCTTGTTTTTGAAAGCCAATCGGATATTGAGGAATTTTTCATCTCAGTAAATGAGGCATACCAATCGTTGATACCATCATTTGTACTTTTAGCATTTTGCTGATTTTTCACAGGACTCATTAATAAATCGAGCCTAGACAGTTTAACCGGGAAACTAACATTCGTTTTTGATACAGGGAGTGTATTTTTACCTCCAAAGTTAAGATTTTCAATTGTAAATGTAGGATTACTTAAATAATCGCTGCCATTTTTTGTAATTAAGGTTTCAAACAGTAAAGTTCCTAGCCTGTTTTGCCAATCGTAATAAAAAAACCTTACATAAAAGTTATCTTGATCTACCCTTTGAAACTCAACTATAGATTTATCTTTTTTACCGGTAACAAGGTCTATTTTATAGATGAATGCAGGCTCACCCAATTCGTCAAACAACATAAATGCTTCTGAATTCTCCTCAGAGTTATACACATATGCTTTATTAAATTTACCAAGTACAGTGCCTGTATTAACATCGCCAAAAGTAGAGAACTGCAAATCGGATTTTTTTATTGTAGCCTGAAGCTGATCATTTTTAGAACTTTTATCGGTATATACCGGCTCATAAAAAAGCACATCATATGATTCGCTTTCAGCAGGGATAGGGTTATCTTTGCTTCCGCAATTTGAGAAGCTTAACATCATGAATATTGAAACGAGGAATAAAAAATATTTTTTCATCTGATTATATTTTAAAATATTAATAGAACTATTTTACAACTTTTAAACTACTTGATGACTGTGCCACATAAATTGTTAACATTGAAATTGAAAGACTTTTTGTTTCACCTTCAGAAATGGATATTTCGGTAAGACTTGGAGCACCCAAGCCACCATCACCATACCAGCCAATATAATCGCCAACCGACCAATCAGCACTATTATCGTTATCTTTCCAAACATCAAGATAATAAATACCTGCAGGCATATCTGTTATAGTAAATGATACATTTGAGCCTGACCCTGATGCGGCAACATATTGTAAGGGGTTATTTATATTCCAGTTGTCATAAGATGTGTAAATACTAACTTTAGCATTTGATAAATCACCTGAAGACCCCGCAGGGAAACTTGCTGTTCCTGTAATTTTTGTTACTAGTTGCTCAACAGTAAGTGAACCATTGGCAACTGCCTGACCACCTTTACCGTCAGCAACTGTTACTGTTACAGAAAATGCACCTGATTGTGAGGGAGCTATCCACGATACTGAAGAACCACTTCCATTTATTGCACCGCCAGTTACCTGATATTGATATGTTAACTGGTCACCGTCTGCATCGCTTGCATCAACTGTAATTGTAACATTACCACCTTGACTAACCGATCCCGGATTAACTTGTACACTATTTATTATAGGATTATTATTTACTGATGCCTCAACAACCACTTGTCCTGAACCTGATGCTTCATCGATACCATCAGAGACAACAACATTTATTGTATAAACTCCATCATTGGATGGTGTTGTCCATGAAACCGATGACCCACTCCCACTAATTGAACCGCCTGATGCATTATAAGTATAAGTTAACTCATCTTTATCTGCGTCAGTAGCTGAAACAATAACAGTTACCTGAGTGCCTGATGTTACACTTGATGGGTTTACTTGAACAGAAGTAACAACCGGCATCTGATTTGCGGTATCGTCATCCTTTTTACAACCACCGATAATTAGTAAAAATCCGGAAATAAATAGTAATACAATTGCTTTTAAATTAGTAATCTTTTTCATACTTTTATGTGTTTATAAATAATGATACAAAACTGCATCACTTATAACTCATAAATATCGCACTTTTCAGCTAAAAAAAAAAATAGTTGAAAAGTGCTATTGGAAAATATTTACCAACTAATAAGAAGAGTTGTAAATGTATATTAATGGAAAAGGTACATTTCCAAATCCGTAGTGGAGCAGGAGAACTCATCCTCTGTGGCAGTTAGCGGCTATAAGAAAACGTCAATATTTTCGTTGAGCTTAACGTTTCTTATACACAACTTTACAAAAAGCAAGTGTTTTCTTATATACATTA
>CAZGWS010000154.1:0-7703 GCA_964528805.1 uncultured Lentimicrobiaceae bacterium
CTACAAATGGAAAACTGTTTGTATTTAACAACACAGATATCAAAATAGATAGAATTAGAATATTTAATCAATTAGGTCAATTGGTATTTACTAAAGATAAAATAGCAAATTCCATTGATTTATCAACCTTTAACAAAGGTTCTTACATAGTTGAACTTTACTCAGGAAATAAAATAATAAGGCATAAAATTATTCTTGAATAAAAAAGCACGGTATATTACATTTAGTAAATTAAACTGTTACTTTTAGTGATTGAACTATCACGGTAGTGGCATTGTTAGAGTTAGTGCGATGTATCATTCAACGACTTAAAACCATTTCCAAGTATTTCGTTTGAGTTTAATGCAGTAACAAAAGCATTAGGGTCAATGCTATTAATATATTCTCTCAACATCGACATTTCACGACGTGAAACCACAGTAAATATTATTGACTTTTCACCCTTTTTATACATACCCGAACCTTTTATAAATGTGCCACCTCGATTTAGGTCGTTTACAATTTTATTTCTTATTTCATGTGATTTATCGGATATAATGAACAGCACCTTATCATAACTCATACCTTCTAAAATAACATCAACAACTTTACCCGTAATAAATATTACAATTAATGAATATAATGGAATTTTCCAATCTTCAAAGGCAATTAAGCCAACCAAAACTATTACTGAATCAACAATAATCATTAACTGTCCGAGGGGTAATTTGGTATATTTACCTATTATCATTGCTACAATGTCAGAGCCTCCCGATGTTGCCTTAGATTTAAATATTAATCCCAATCCAATTCCAATAGTTAGTCCACCAAAGATTGAAGATAACAGTGCATCACCTTCAACAAGTGCTTTTGTTCCATAAAAATAAGTAATAGTGTCCATAAAAATTGCAGTTGCCGAAAAACCAACTACTGTTTTTATACCAAATCGAGGTCCTAATACTTTAATCCCAATAATTGTAAGGGGGATATCAAAGGCAAGTGCCATCATGCCAACGGGTGTACCAATAATGTAATGCAGCACAATTGAAATACCATAAACACCCCCTGGAACAATTTTGTAAGGGGTAATAAATAATACGAATCCTGACGCCATAATAAAGGCACCAGTTAATATCATACTATAATTTTTAATCCAGCTAAGGCTAAATATTTTGTCTTTTTGAATAAACGCCATGATAATAAATATTTAAAATTTGCAACAAATCTTTATGTTTAAAAAAGCGCGCAAAAGTACATTTTTTAATATATGCGCAACCAAAAATTAAATATTTATTTTAAAGAACACAAAATGTTTGTAAAATACTGTCTTATAGCACTTTTACAAAATAAAAAATATGGGGAATTCTCGTTATTAATTGGCTTTAAACAATATTGCTTTTGGAAATATAATTACAGGTTTTCGTTTTTAATACTTATTATTTCGGCAGCTATGCTTATGGCTATTTCGGTAGGAGTTCGGCTATTTATTGCAATTCCAATTGGTGAGTGAACTTTATTTAGTTCTTCGCTTGTGAAGCTCATTTCAGTCATTGATTTCATAAGACCTACTACTTTTTCTTTGCTCCCCATAAGTCCTAAATACTTTACTTTTTTCCTAATTAGGCGACTGAGAACTTTTTTGTCGAAAGTGTGATTATTAGTCATTATTACTACATAATTACCCTCACTCTCAATAATGTAATCTTGTATGTTTTCGTAATTTACAACAAGTTTTTCATCAGCGTAAGTATTATCGGTAAGCATACTTAAGCTACTACGGTTATCAAGCATAATAATTTTAAACCCCAATTGAGAAAATAACTTTGATACTGCAAATCCCACATGTCCGGCACCAACAATATACAATGTGTTTCTGTATCCAATTACCTCTTTGTAACTCCAGTTGTTTTTATTTTCAAAATGACATTGATATTGAATGTTGATATTTTGTTCAGATAAGTAGAAATTGAAGTGGGTGGATGTTATCTCAAAAATACCGATTTTTTTATTGCTGAGACATGAAGCCACTTTTGAAATATCTTGAATATCACCTTGCGACAAGGGTATAAATGCTACCGTTTGTTCGCCTGAGCACATCATCCCTGAACCATCTGTTACATTACTTTTATGTACCTGTTTTTTTACAAAGATATGTCGTTGGTCGTTTTTAAGCATTTTTTTACAATCTTCAACCAATCTATGTTCCATAACACCACCACCAATCGACCCAAATAGATTGCCATCGCTACATACAGCCATGCTAAACCCCTGCCGCCCGGGACTGCTCCCGTTGCTCATAATGTTCACCATTAGGTAAATTAATTTCTTTTCGCTAAGCTTGGCTTCTATAAAATTCCAGATATTCGTCATAAGTATTTATATTAAAAAGTATCGATTCATCTTGAGTTGGGATATATTTTGCATTGTATTTTTTCAAAAAAAAGCTTAGATTCAAATTATTCCTATTCTCAAGCAGTATGTCATTTCGCACCTGCTTCGAAATTAAAATAGGATGTCCTCCTTTATGGTTTATCACAGGTTTAATTATATCAGCTTGTGTTTTTGCTTTGTAAAGATTATTGAGAATGTACTTTTTTGCAAAAGGATTATCAGCATTATGAATAAAGGCAAAATTAGTCATAATGTGCTTTAATCCTACTTTTAATGAATAAAATCGTCCAAATTCGGGGTGATCAACTAATACAAAATGAGTATTTTCCGCTACATTTTGTGGATGACTATTAATTAATTCTAACCCTGCTTTGTTTAGTGCGATGACAATGTTAACACATCCAAAATCAGCATATTGGCGAATAATATTTTCAATAAATGTACATCCATCAGGCATATTCAATAAAAATTTTGAACTGCCCATTCGTGATGAACTTCCCGCAGCAAGAATAATTACGGAACAATCATTTTTCATAATTCAAAATTATAAAATTTAACTGTTCCGCAATGAAGTTGTTATAATATTTCAGATGTCGAGTTATTTATCTACAACAAGCTTTGTAGTTAGAATATGATTTTCGATATTTGCCTGAACCATATAAATCCCTGATTTGATATTTTCAAGATTTATTGTTACAGAATTGTCGTTAACAACAATATCTTTAACCAACTTACCACTATAGTCATAAATTTTAATTGTATTGATTTCAAATTCCGATTTAAACTGAACTATACCTTTAGCAGGATTTGGATAAAGAATAATAGATTGGGCAATCATTTCTTCAATTGAAGCTGCGCCAACTTTTACATAACTATATTTTACTTTGGTATTAGTGCTAATACCATCACCAACGGTAAGCGAAATTGTATAATTACCGTCGGAAGTAAAAATATGGTTTGGGTTTTGCACAGTGCTGGTTTGCCCGTCGCCAAAGTCCCAATTCCAAGATGTTACCTCAGCACGTTGAGTACTTCCATCATCAGGTTTTGCAGGATAGACTACATTCCTTTTTCCTGTTCCCGGCTCTGTATCCTGGATAGTGTTAACAATATTCAATGTTTGTGATGTGCCGTCAATTGTGCCGATAAACCAATAATCGCCTGTTCCGGTAATAGGTGCTTGCAAAGTTTGTATCAATCCACTTTCATTATAAATTTGAACAACAGCTCCCGATGTGGTGATTTCACCCTCGCCGGCGTATTTATGGATATAATAATAGTAAGTACCTGTAAAGAAATCGTAAATCGTCATCGTTTCAGGACCAAATCCCTCTGTAACATCGTGATCCAATGCTGCGTAAGGAGCCGATGTAGCTGACCCTTGCGATGAATAATAAACATGATATACTGTGCCTTCAATTTCGGGAGTTTGTAAATGAGAATCTAAATCGCTAGGGTTTGCACCCCAGTTTACAATAAATCGCATCTCGTTACCTGTTATAGTAGGTGATAATGAAATATCTAATGTTGCAGTACCTCCGGTAGGAATGCTAACCTGACTGTTGCTATATGTGATAAAGCCACTGGCAGAGCATGTTACCAGCTGAGTATTACCTGTTGACAAATCGGTAAACTGTACAGTAAGAGGGTTGGTGCCTACTGTAGGAGTGCCCATAAAATTGGATGTTAGTGCTCCGGCAGGAACGTTTTCAATAGTATAATTTCCCTGTGCGTTTGTATAATCAGACAATCCTGCAACTTCAACCAAAGCTCCCTCAATGGGTGTGCCATCTAATGCATTAGTTACCATCCCGCTAAGAGTTCCTCCTGATGGATTTACATCTGTTGAAACGAGTATATCATCTAACATCAAAATAAAAGCATCGTTGGAAACACATTGAAATGCAACATGAATATTTTGATTGTTGTATTGCGATAAATCAATATTATACTCTGTCCAGTTCTGTGGAAGTTCAATAACTCCACTACTAATTTCGGTAAAGTCGGAAGGGTTTGTTCCTGTTGTTGAAACCAGCACTTTCAATCTTTCGGCACCATATTGAAGTGTATATGATTTTCCGTAAAAAGTAAGATTAGAATTTATCCCTAAATTAAGTACCGGTGTTATTAACCAATCGTTATTTGGTGGTGCAGTAGCAGAAAAACAGGCGGCAAATTTTTCTCCGGAGTGTGCCGCTAATTCTGCATCGCCTACAAGCGAAGGTTCGGTATTATTACGGTTAAAAATAATGTATGCCATTGCAGTGCCTGAATTTGGGAAAGTTACATTAGTTATTCCATACGTTGTGCTTCCGTCAACATCATTAAGTATCCATGGAGTAAATGATGTAGTAAAATCATTATAACTCTCAAAATCTTCGAGTACATTAGGAGCGATGTTTAAAATGTTTTTCCCGGGGGGGATAATAACTTTGTTTTCGCTTACAGTACTTTTTGTTACCTGAGCAAAGGTAACCATCGCAAATAAAAAACTTGCAATCATTAGAAGGGTGGTTGTTTTTTTCATTGTTTGATGTGTTTAGTTAATACATATCCATGCTGAAAAGGTGTAACTATGTGCATGAAATTTTATTTCGGCGTAAATGTAGCGATAATTTTATACCAATTCAAGGTAGGTTATAGTATAATCTGCAACGTCCTGTTAAATAATAGTTAAATATTGATAGGATAACTTAAATCCGCAAGCATGTTTGTAATGAAAAGGCGAAGAGTGCGTCAGAATTAGTAAAGCACAGAAAAAAGCAACGCAAGTGTAGTGTAGCAATAGTTATGGCGGGTAGGTTTTTTTGCGCACTAACAATAATGATGTACTATTTGTACTTTGCAGTAAAAGATGTTTGCGGATTTAAGGATATACTGTAAAAGGAATATTTAGTATGGATAAACGCATCAATAAAGAAAGTTATTATAAGGATATTTAATGGCGTGAATATCTTTAATATTAATGTAAAGAAGCTGCCGAAACTCGTGGTAATTTTCTTTTGTTTTAGCACTAATAAATATGCACGGATTATTATCCTTAGCCATCCATGTGTTTTTTAACTCATTGATGCTTATGTTTTCTTTGGTGTGCGGTTCCAAATCAAGTTCATCTTTTTCTACCCAGCTGTAAGCATCCATTTTATTAAAAACCATTATTACTTTTTTATCGCCGACACCAATTTCGGTAAGTATTTTGGAGACGGTTTTAATCTGATCTTCAAATTCGGGATGTGAGATATCAACAACATGAACGAGGATATCTGATTCGCGCACTTCGTCTAAAGTAGATTTAAAAGATTCAACCAAACCATGTGGCAGCTTGCGTATAAACCCAACTGTATCTGACAGCAAGAATGGTAAGTTATCGACTACCACTTTACGAACTGTTGTGTCTAAAGTGGCAAACAGTTTGTTTTCGGCAAATACATCCGACTTGCTAAGCAAGGTCATAATTGTTGATTTGCCAACATTTGTATAGCCAACTAAGGCAACCCTTACCAGCTGACTTCGATTTTTTCGCTGTGTGGCTTTTTGTTTGTCAATTTGAATGAGACGCTTTTTCAGCAAACTTATTTTATCTCTAATAATTCTACGGTCGGTTTCAATTTCTGTTTCTCCCGGACCGCGTAAACCAATACCTCCTCGTTGGCGTTCGAGGTGGGTCCACATACCTGTTAACCGTGGTAATAGATATTGATACTGAGCAAGTTCCACTTGCACTTTTGCATGCGCTGTTTGTGCACGCTTAGCAAAAATATCGAGGATTAAATTAGTTCGATCTAATATTTTACACTCTAATACTTTTTCAATATTTCTAATTTGCGACCCACCGAGTTCATCATCAAACACAACCATGTCAATTTCGGCTGCTTTTACATATTGTCCTATTTCTTCTAGTTTGCCGGTGCCCACATATGTACGTGAGTTTGGGTGATCTAATGTTTGGGTAAACTTGTCAACAGTTACACCACCGGCGGTTTCAACTAAAAATGCAAGTTCGTTCAGGTATTCATGCACTTTTTCCTTATCCTGAGTGTTTGTTATTAGTCCAACCAGCAGAGCTGTTTCAGGTTTGCTTTCTATTTCTGTATTTCGTTTTTCTAACAAAGATTATTATTTTAAGTTTTTACAAGATTAATCCAAACTATAAATTATATTTTCTGAATCCAATTATTTTTCTAACTTCATCAATAGTTTTTTTTGCGCTCTCGTGTGCTTTCTCGGCACCCATATTCATTACCTTAATTATATAATCATCATCTTTAGACAGCTCGATAATTCTATCACGGAAAGGTGTTGTAAAAGCAATCATATCCTCGGCTAATTGCTTTTTAAGATCACCATAGCGTATGTTACAGTTATTGTATTGATCATTAAAATAATCACTAACATCCTGTTTTGAAACCACTTTTAGAAGAGAAAATAAATTTTCAATCGCTTCTGGTTTTACCTGATTCAGTTGTGTGGGACCGCTATCGGTAACAGCACGCATAACTTTCTTACGAAGCCTTTTAGGATCGTCGTTTAAGAAAATAGCATTCCCTTCTCCCTCCGATTTACCCATCTTACCTGTACCGTCGAGTCCGGGGATTTTCACTAATTGTTCGCCAAAATTATAAGCCGTTGGTATAGGAAAAACATCAGTTTTGTATGTACGATTAAAACGGCGGGCAAAGGTTCTTGTCATTTCAAGATTTTGTTCCTGATCTTTACCAACAGGTACTTTATTTGCCTTATGGATAATAATATCAGCAGCCATTAATGTTGGATAAGTTAGCAATCCGGCGTTAACATTATTTGGCTGTTTGCGTGCCTTTTCCTTAAACGTTGTTACCCTTTCGAGTTCTCCCAAATAGGCATTCATATTAAGGAAAAGATATAACTCGGCGGTCTCGGGTAAATCGCTTTGAAGATATAATGTTGCTTTTTCGGGGTCTAATCCTGCAGATAGATATTCGATAAGCACCTGTTTTACATTGCTTTGTAAATCGGCTGGGGTTGGATGTGTTGTAAGTGAATGATAATCGGCAATAAAAAAGAAGCACTCATTAGTTTCCTGCATCTTTACAAAATTTTTAACTGCACCAAAGTAGTTGCCAAGATGCAAATTACCGGTGGGTCGTATGCCGCTAAGTACAATATCTTTTTTTAACATTCTATTATAATTTAGTAGTTGGCAAAAGTAATAAAATTAGGAAAGGTTGTTACAGATGATGCTATGGTAATCTTTTTTGAAAGATATTTAAACTGTTTATTTACTAAAAAGTAATGCTAATATTTTCTAACCTACCTTATACATAGATTACGCAACACTCTTTAGTTGAGTCAAT
>CAZGWS010000155.1:0-7636 GCA_964528805.1 uncultured Lentimicrobiaceae bacterium
TGGTAAATATTCAAAAGCCTTTTAAAGATGGTGATTGGGTTAAAATTGATAGTAGTTTTGGTACCGTCAGCAAAATTGGTTGGATAACAACCAGCATAAAAACCCCAAACGGACAGGAGGTTTATGTTCCAAACCAGATAATATATAACAACACATTTGTAAACTATTCAGCTTATGGAAAAAGGAGAGTTGTACTGAAAAGTGCCGTTACTCATGGCGATGACCTCGATCTTGTAAAACGTGTTACAATTGATGAAATAAATAAAATTGACGTGCTACTGAAAACAGAAATAATTGACTTCTATTTTACCAGTATCGGCTCCTATGCCTATAATTTTGAAGTTCGTTTTTGGATTAAGTTCACAAAAAATACCGATTATTTAAGTGCTATGAGCGAGGCAATTATGCATATTAAAAAACGTTTTGAAACTGAAAACATTAAAATTGCCTACCCTATACAAACATTAGATTTTGGTGTAAAAGATGGCGTTAATATATTTTATTAAGCTTTGAAAATTTAAAAATAATGATCAATAACAAAACAAATATATGAGCATGAAAATAATCTCCTGGAATGTTAATGGAATAAGAGCACTTCAAAAAAAAGGGCTGTCGGAAATAATTGAAAACCTAAATTCAGATATACTTTGTATGCAGGAAACTAAAGCTCAGGACGATCAAGTTAGTACTGTATTATTTGATTCAGGTTACCATTTTAAAAGTAATTCAGCAATTAAAAAAGGATACTCCGGGACAGTAATAATGAGCAAAGAAGAGCCTATAAGGTTTATTACCGATATAGGTATTGAAAATCACGATCGGGAAGGCAGGGTAACAACTGCAGAATACAAAAACTTCTATCTCGTTAATGTATATGTTCCAAATTCAGGTTCTGAACTGGTTCGCCTTGATTATAGAAAACAATGGGATGCCGATTTCCTTTCATATTTAAAAGCCCTTGAAGAAAAAAAGTCGGTAATACTATGTGGCGATTTAAATGTCGCTCATCAGCCAATCGACCTAGCTAATCCGAAAAATAACTACAATAAAACCGCAGGCTATACTCAAGTTGAAATTGATGGATTTAACAACTTAATTAAGGCAGGCTTTGTTGATACTTTCCGAATGAAATACCCTTCAAAAATTGCATACAGCTGGTGGAGCTATAGGTTTAACGCCCGTGCTAGAAATATTGGATGGAGAATAGATTATTTTTTGGTTAGTGATGCTATAACAAAGAATATATCTGAAGCATTTATTTTACCAACAGTTACTGGTTCAGATCACTGCCCCGTTGGCATTAACATAAAGCTTTAATATCTATCCAATATTTTATTATTTAGAATCATTTTTAATTACTTTTGCAAAAATAATCCTGCATAGTTAGCAGTCCATCCGTATAAAGTATGAACAAAGAAAATAAAGCAGCAATAAATCTAAATTTAACAAAAGAAGATATCCTGAGCGACTACCGCATTGCCAACGAAAGCAGGCAGGCAAGCTTACTCGGCAGACGAGAAGTTTTAACCGGCAAAGCAAAATTTGGAATCTTTGGCGATGGTAAAGAAATCCCACAGATTGCAATGGCACGTTCTTTTAAAAAAGGTGACTGGCGTTCTGGATATTATCGTGATCAAACTTTCATGCTTGCTACCGGCATGATGACTTTAGAAGAAATTTTTGCCCAATTATATGGCGATACGGATGCAGTCGCTAATCCTGGTGTTGGTGGACGGTTAATGAATAACCACTTTGCCACTCGCAGTCTTGACAGCAAAGGAAATTGGCTAAACCTAACACAGCAGTATAACTCATCAGCCGACACATCGCCAACAGCCAGCCAAATGCCTCGCTTACTTGGGCTTGCCCTTGCTTCAAAGCAATACAAACAAACAAAAGAACTTAAAGCCTTTACCAATTTTAGCATAGCAGGCAACGAAGTAGCTTTTGGCACTATTGGTGATGCTTCTACATCTGAAGGACATTTTTTTGAAACATTAAATGCTGCAGGTGTTATGCAAGTGCCACTCGCAATGTCGGTGTGGGATGATGGTTGGGGAATATCAGTACCTAATAAATTTCAAACAACAAAATCCAATATCAGCGAAATACTTTCAGGATTTGAAAAACAAAAGGATAGCAATGGTATATATATTTTTAGAGAAGATTGTTCGAACTATGCATCGTTAGTAAAATTATATAAAAACGGAATTGCCATTTGCCGAAAGGAGCAAGTACCCGTACTATTTCATATTCGACAATGTACACAACCCCAAGGGCACTCAACATCGGGTTCACACGAAAGGTATAAGACAGCAAAACAATTACAGCAAGAAACAGATGCCGATGGTATAGTAAAAATGCGCCATTGGATTATTGAGGAAAATATAGCCTCGGTAGTAGAACTTGATGAAATTGAAGAAAAAGCGATAAAAAGAGTGCGTAAGGCCAGAAAAAATGCGTGGAGTAACTACTTAAACCCGATAATTGCAAAAAAAGACGAGTTCCTAAATCTAGTAAATATTACAACTTGTAATTGCGCACAAACATCTGATATTGAGGATATCAAAGATAGGCTAAATAAAATTGGAGAGCCGATCTATAAAGATATTATTTCATCTGCACGAAAAATACTACGGCTTATTTGCGACAGTTGCAGTAACCCACATAACTCATTAAAAGTAAATGTTACAAACTGGCTGAAAACAGAAATGGCTGAAAACAAACAACGCTATAACTCACATCTTTACAGCGAAACTGACTTATCAGCTTTAAAAGTTAAACCCATTGCCCCAACTTATGCTGATAAACCCAAGTTTGTACCGGGCAGAGAAATATTAAGAGATAATTTCGATTATATATTTGCCCATAACCCCCTTGTGGTTGCTTTTGGCGAAGATGTTGGCAAAATTGGAGGTGTAAATCAAACCTACGAAGGACTTCAGGAAAAATATGGGCAACATAGAATATTTGATACCGGAATCCGTGAAGCAACAATAATCGGGCAAGGACTTGGCATGGCATTGCGCGGTTTACGTCCAATTGCCGAAATACAGTATTTCGATTACTTACTATATGGTTTGCAAGTTATTAGCGATGATCTGGCAACAACACTTTACAGAACAAATGGTGGGCAAAAAGCCCCAATGATCATTAGCACTCGCGGTCATCGCCTCGAAGGAATCTGGCATTCAGGCTCACCATTAAGCATGGTAATTAACTCAATTAGAGGAGTGCATGTTGCAGTACCAAATAATATGACACAGGCAGCCGGATTTTACAATACATATTTAGAGTCAGACCAACCGGTACTTATTATCGAGCCTTTAAATGGATATCGCCTACGCGAAAAAAAACCTGAAAATATTGGCATGTTTAAAACTCCTGTCGGAATTCCGGAAATAATACAAGAAGGAAGCGATGTTACCGTGGTTACTTATGGCTCGTGCGTGCGTATTGCCCAAGATGCTGCAAAACAGCTTAATGAATTTAATATTAGCATTGAATTAATTGATGTTCAAACTCTTATACCTTTCGATATACATAGTCTAATTGCTGGTTCAATAAGCAAAACCAATAAAGTTGTGTTTTTTGACGAAGACGTACCCGGTGGTGCTACTGCATTTATGATGCAAAAAGTAATTGAACAACAAAATGCTTATTACCAGCTCGACGCACAACCTGTTACCCTTACCGCTAAACCACACAGGGCTGCTTACAGTACTGATGGCGATTACTTCTCAAACCCCAACGCAGAGGATTTATTCGACACGGTATATAATTTAATGCACGAATACAAGCCATCCAAATACCCTAAAATTTTTTAAGCATCGTCAATTATGATTTAGTATATTTGTATCAGTTTTTAATGAGACAACTTAAAGTTGAGCAAAATGGAAATAGATGAAATACTAAACAAAATTGAAAGCATTGTTAATGACAAAACCCTAAATTTTAGCGATAACAAATCAGAAAAACAAACCAATAATAATAGTGCAAAAGAGATGTTTTATCTGATATTGCGCTTTATCCTCAGCGTTATCAAGGCTCCGTTTACGCTAATAGCAAAATATTTAAAAAATGAAATCGTACATGCAGTTAAAAAAGACGCCAAACTCTATACGCTAATAATAGGGATGATGGGTATGCTGTTTATTTTCTTTACAGTATTATGGCTGTTTATATCCGTTGCCGTAGGCGTTTATTACTTCGAAAACGGTAACTCAATATTTGTATCAGCACTATACTCTATTGCATTTCAATTAACTATCTCTATTATTGTAGGCATTGCAGCTTTTATTCTATCCACAAGGATAAAATCGCTTAATATGCTAAAACAACTTTGATATTTTATGATAGTGTGGACTCTTTGATAAAAAATTAAATATTCGGCATTAATTAGTGTTTCAAATATATTATTCTCCAATAAAAATAATCCGACTAACGTATGCATAATTTTTAAATATGTTATACATTTGCAATCAGATGTTATCATCATAAATAACAAACTATTGAAAAAGATAATTTACTTTTATATAGATGGATTTAAAAATATGACCGTAGGCAAAAGGCTTTGGCTCATTATATTTATAAAACTTTTCATAATGTTTGCCATCCTGAAGCTTTTCTTTTTTCCCAATATATTACAATCTAAATATCATACTGATAAGGAAAGAGGTGATTACGTTATCGAACAAATTACTAACATAAAATAATGTAATATGGAGAATTTTGATTTAGCTCTTGTTGACTGGTCGCGAGCGCAATTTGCGTTAACTGCAATGTACCATTGGATATTTGTGCCGCTTACACTTGGTACTTCGTTTATTATTGCCATTATGATGAGTATTTATGTAAAAACCGGCGACGAACGATGGAAAAAGATAACAAAATTCTGGCTTACACTTTTCGGAATTAATTTTGCCATCGGTGTAGCAACGGGTATCATTCTTGAGTTTCAATTTGGCACAAACTGGTCTAATTACTCATGGTTTGTAGGCGATATTTTTGGTGCCCCACTTGCAATTGAGGGTATATTAGCATTCTTTTTGGAATCGACCTTTATAGCGGTGCTTTTTTTTGGGTGGGGTAGAGTGAGCCCTAAGTTTCATCTAATATCTGCATGGCTTGTTGCCATTGGTTCAAACCTATCTGCCTTATGGATACTTGTAGCGAATGCTTGGATGCAAGCACCTGTGGGTATGATGTTTAACCCTGATACAGCCAGAAATGAAATGACTAACTTTTGGGATATATTGCTCTCGCCAACTGCCGTTAACAAATTTCTTCACACAATAACATCGGCATATGTTCTTTCGTCAATTTTTGTAATTGGCGTAAGTGCTTGGTTTTTACTTAAAAACAGAAGAGTAATTTTTGCTAAAAAAAGCATGTTAGTAGGCTCTGTTTTTGGTATTTTATCAGCACTTTTCATGATACTTACCGGAGATGGGTCAGCACGCCAGATATTTAAGGATCAGCCCATGAAATTTGCTTCAATGGAAGGGCTTTATGATGGCGAAACTAATGCACCTTTAGTAGTTGTTGGTTTCATGAAAAAAGCTCCAACCAAGCAAAGTCCTAAGCTTGAGAAGTTTGCCTACAAAATTGAAATCCCAAACTTACTGTCGTACATGGCAGCATTAAATCCAAATGCTTTTGTGCCCGGAATTCATGATATTGTGCACGGCAATAAAGAACATGGTATTATTTCGTATTACGATAAAATAAAACAGGGAAAAATTGCAATTAGTGCACTAAAAAAATATAAGGAAGCAGTAAGTAAAGGCAATAAAACACTTGCATCTTCCGAATTAGTAAGGTTTAATAATAACTACAAGTATTTTGGATTTGGATATTACAACGATCCTCATAATCTTATCCCTAATGTTCCGGTAATTTTTTACGCATTTCATACTATGGTAGGGTTAGGGATGTTGTTTTTATTAATTTTTGTATTAGTACTTTATTTTTTGTACAAAAAAGATATTACAAAAGCCCGTTGGCTCAATTACATTGCATTATGGGCAATTCCGCTCGCATACATAGCACAGCAATCAGGATGGATGGTTGCTGAATTTGGTCGCCAACCTTGGGTTGTACAAAACTTAATGACTACTCGAAGTGCCGTCTCAAATATTAATTATCATAGTGTAATAACTACATTTGTAATCTTTGCAATCACCTTTACTGTATTGTTAATTGCAGAAATTAAAATTATGCTTACGCAGATTGTAGTTGAATCAAAAATAAAGGAGGACTAAGCTATGTTTGAAAATCTTACTTACTTAACATTACAGCAATATTGGTGGGCAATAATTGCATTACTGGGCGCAATATTGGTTTTTATGCTCTTTGTTCAAGGTGGTCAAACCCTAATATATACAATCGGCAAAACAGATATTCAGCGGAAAATAATAGTTAATGCATTAGGTCGTAAATGGGATCTTACTTTTACAACTTTAGTAACATTTGGTGGTGCTGCCTTTGCCTCATTTCCATTGTTCTATTCCACAAGCTTCGGGGGAGCATACTGGGTATGGATGATAATACTTTTTGCATTCATTTTTCAGGCAGTTTCATACGAGTACCGCTCTAAACCTAATAACTTCCTTGGTGAAAGAACATTTGAGGTCTTCTTGTTTATCAACGGATTACTTGGAACAATACTTCTCGGAACTGTAGTCGCAACTTTCTTTACAGGCTCACCATTCTCCGTTAATAATATGAACAGTTCAACATGGCAATCGCCATACATGGGACTTGGACTGGCTTTTAATTTTACACACTTTGCCACCTATATTAACCTGTCGCTCGGACTATCAGTATTCTTTTTGTCAAGAGTACTTGCATCGATGTATTTTATGAATAGTATTAATAATGCAGAAATACTTAAGCTATCAAAAAAACAAGTCCTGCTAAATGCAATCCCATTTCTTATATTTTTTTTATTTTTCCTTTTCAATATACTATTAATGTCCGGTTTTACATATAATCCCATATCACACGTAGTTACAATGGAAAATTTTAAATACTTTAACAACTTAATTGAAATGCCGGTAGTTGGAATAATTTTTATTGTTGGTGTAATTTTAGTCTTAACAGGAATGATTAGAGTCTCATTTTTTGATGGCAAATGTAACAGTAAAGCTATTTGGGTATCAGGATTTGGAACAATACTGACAATTTTTACTCTTTTATTAATCGCAGGACTTAACAACACTTGCTTCTATCCATCAACATATAATATTCAAAACTCTCTTACAATCCAAAATGCTTCATCGTCTAAATATACACTCACAGTAATGTCATATGTATCATTAATTATTCCTTTTGTAATAGCATATATTTGGTATGCATGGAGATCGTTAAATAATAATAAAATAACTCAACACGAAATGGAAAACGATTTACACGCATATTAAATTAAAATCGTTATATTAATCACAAAATTACATAACATGCATTCAACAGAGATATTTTGGCTAATAAGCTGGCCCATATTTATTTACATAAGTTATAGAATTATATTATTTGCAGTAAAAAGATTTGATAATAAAGGTTGACATTCCCCTTCATTACTTAATCTGAATAATTTAACATCTAACTTACTAACAGCAAATAAGTAATAATTTAA